>JBLGCM010000114.1:0-5563 GCA_047617345.1 Natronomonas sp.
AAACATCGGGTGCTCTGGAGTCACGAGTACATCCCGACCATTAGAGAACGTCACTCGAACGAACTCGTCGGGTGCCTCATGTCGGCTCACGCGGTCCACGTCGGTTTTCGTCACTTCGGTGGTCTTCAGATCGACGGTGTGAACGCCAATGTCGTCCGTGGGGAGAATCTCACAGTCGACGCCATCGACAACCTGCTCCGGATTCGCCTCGAATTTCTCGTCGACGAATTCCCCGACTTCGACCCGACGACCGTCAGAGAGTAAAACCTCTGAACTCGGGTGGTAGGACTGCTGTTCCAATGCTTCGTGCATTGCACTCTGGTCTTCGCTGCGCATCTTGTCGAGTTCGTCCACCGCCGCAATCCCCTGATCTGCCAGCACGAGCGCCCCCGCTTCGAGCGTCCACTGCTGTCCCTCGCCGAAGTCGTCGCGGACCGCCGCGGCCGTCAGGCCTGCCGACGAGGAGCCTTTCCCCGAGGTGTACACCGACCGCGGCGCGATCTCTTTGATGTACTGGAGTAGCTGGCTCTTCCCCGTTCCCGGATCACCCACGAGGAGAATATGCAGATCACCGCGAGTCCGCGAACCGTCGGGGAGGAACTTCGTCACGCCGGAAAAAAGTTGGAAGGCCATCGCTTTTTTCTCTTTCTCGTAGCCGTAGATGGAGGGCGCAATCGCGCCGATCATCTGCTCGTAGATATCCCCTTGGTTCGAGAGTTCGACGATCTCTTTTTTGTCTTCGTCGGTAATTTCCATCTCCTCGAACTGCTCGTCCTCGATGTCGACGGTCAGTCCCTCCATGTAGACGTCGAACATGGCGGATTTCTCGCGGTCGTTGCCCTGCTGTTCGAGTTTGAGAATCCCCGCCGCGGTGACGTGATCGCCCGGCGTGACCTCTCCCGTGATATCGTCTTCGATGTTCACGTCGATGTTCTGTGGGGTCTCGCCGCCGCGCAGTCCCTCCGGCGACTCCTGTACCCGAAGCTTCTGGGCGTCGATGAACTCCGACTGGTCGTAGTTGATCCGGAACGGCCCCTGCCGCTCACAGCCCTGACACTCGTGGGGTTCCTGGAAATCGCCCCCCTCCTGTGGAATCCGGGTCAGCGTCCCACAGCGCTGGCACTCGAAGGCTGCAGTCGTGATCTTCGGGCGCACGTCGGTCGCTTTCCGGATGATTCCCTGTACGGAGATGAGCATGCCGCGGTGGTCCGAGCGGATACCGCGGATGTCGGTCGCCTCCGGGAGGTTCCGGACGCGGACGTGTGCCTGTCCGAGCGAGACATCTACCGGAAGGTCGTACAGTCGGAGCGCTTCCTCGGCGTACTCGCGGAGTTGGTCCGGCTTGTTGCGGAAGTCGTCGGCCAGATCCGAGTCGAACCGATAGAGGTCCTGCCAGTCGATATACAGAGATTTCTGTTCGTTGGGGTATTTCTGTGCGAGTTCGGCGATCTCGTTACGGTAGTAACTCCTGTAGAACTCCTCGAAGCTGTCGATCAGTTCGGTGTCGTCCGCACGGGCCATTTGCTGACCCGAGATAGTTCCTACTCCCTCAAGAACCTTCCCACCGGCGGGGCGGTATGCGGGTCGACAGTACGTCCCATCGACGACCCATGTGGGTGCGTAAGCGTTTAATTCGCCGGCGGAGTAGCCGATGACATGCCTGACTGTCCACTCGCAGACGACTGTCCCAGTTTCAGCGAGCATATCGAAGGGATGGGATGTCAACACTACGGCGACCGGGGGGGCGCGGAGTGGTGCAACCACTACAACCAGCCCATCGAAGATCTGAAATCGCAGCCGGTCAAGCCCGGCGAGGAGGTCATTATCGAAGTCGAGGATATCCACGAGAGCGGTGCGGGCGTCGGCCGAACGGAAGACGGTTTCATCATCATGGTCGATGGCCTGCTCCCGCCGGCCCGCGCTCGCGTGAAGGTCACCAACGTCATGTCAAATCACGCTCGCGGCGAAGCACTCGAACAGCTTCCCGACGAGGAAGTTGACGAGGAGACGGAAGCCGAAGAGATAAACGACGACGACTCGGAAGACAGCGAGGAACAAGCGGACACAGCGGCTGACAAGCAAGAAGACGACCCCCGTCTGGGCAGTCGGGACAATTTCTGGGGCAGCTAAGCTGCGACCGATTTAAAACGAGAACAGATCGATCCCGCCGGTGACGCCGATGACCTGTCCGGTGACGTAGTTCGACTGTTCCGAGGAGAGGTAGGCAACGAGATTCGCGACGTCCTCTTCTTTGCCGAGTTTCCGCATCGGCGTTGCCTTCGCGATCCGGGCGAAGTGTTCGTCGACTTCTTCGAGGTGATCGATAGGCATCTCCGCGAGCTGGCCGACGACGATACTCGGCGCGATCACGTTCGAGGTGATGCCGTGTTGTGCGCCTTCGAGTGCGAGCGTCTTCCCGAATCCGATCAGCGCGGCCTTCGTCGCCGAGTAGGAGAGTTGGCCGAACCCGCCCTGCCAGCCAGCCATCGAGGACATGTTGATGATTCGGCCCCACTCCCGTTCTTTCATGTGCGGGAAGACCGCCGTCGTGACGTTGTACGTACCGGTGAGGTTCACTGCGATATCCCGGTCCCAGATGTCGTCGTCGAAGGACTCGACGCGGTCGCGAGCGTCGACCATCCCCGCGTTGTTGACGAGGATGTCAATCCCTCCCGTTTCCGCCTCCAATGCGGCGACAGTTTCGCTTACGTCCTCGCGGTCGGTGAGATCACATTCGATGGCGTGCGCTTCTCCGGCGTAGTCGCCGTCGTTGATCTCCTCAGCGACGTTCTCTGCGGTTTCGGAGTTGATATCCAACACGACAACCTCGGCCCCTTCGTCGGCGAGCACCCGACAGTCCTCCCCACCGATTCGGCCGCCGCCGCCCGTCACCACTGCGGTTCGGTCGCTGAGCCCGAAATCCATACGGTGCGCGTCTCACCCCGCGAGTATAACGATTGTGCCTCCGAACGATTCTGACTCTGCCCTTCGTATATAAATCCCATCTCGATATATCGAATCAGACTCGGGTGCTGAGCGATCCGAACGACGGTCAGAACAGCCGCTGTTCGACCGCTCTGCGGAGTCGCCCCGGCTGACTTTTCCCGTAGACGACCAGCGTCCCGTGTTCCGTTCTGGCTGTGACGAGGCCGCTATGCCCGAACAGCCGATCCGTGAGACTCCGTTGCACCCCGCTGACGATGAGTACGTCACAGCCGCTGGCTGCAAGTCCGATGGCGTCGTCGGTGTCCGAATCGACGATCCGCGTGCCGACCGGGGCCTCACATAGCTCCACCAGTTCGGAGAGGTAGTCTTCGGTCGTGTTCCGGTGGCTCTCCGGCGCATCGGCACCCAGCGGGAAGTAGAAGGTAATTCGTCCACCGACAGCGTTCGCTAACGCATCGGCCAGCCCCACTTTCGCGGGATCGAACGGTCCCTCGTCGGTCACGACGCCGATGTGTTCGACCTCGTTGTGATGGAGATCCGTCACCTCGATCACGTCACAGGGGGCGTGTTCTTCGATCCAGTCGGTGTCACTGCCGAGTAGCCTGCTGCCCCCAGTCGAGCGTTCGATGATCAGCGAGTCGGCGTCGACCTCCTCGGCGTAGTTGACGATGGCGTGACGCGTATCGTGGCTGACAACTTCGCCGTAGCGGATCGGGATCTCCGAGTCGGTAGCTCTGTCGGCCAGCCTGGCCTCGAAGTCTTGATCGGCCTCGGTGAGGCTGTCGGCTGACTGTGGCAGCGGTGTCTGGTCGGGGACTTCGTCGAACTGTGCGACGCGAACCCCGCCCTCGCGGGTACGAGCGAGATCCACGGCCAAGTCGATCAGCGACCGCTCGACCTCCGGAGACGTTCCCTCGGTGACTGCCACGAGGACCTCGTCGCTTTCTGTTCCGACTTCGGATTCAGTCTGTTCGACCACGTCCCGCCCGACGCTGCGGCGTACCGCATCAGTCACCGCGCCCTCGCGGCTGACCCCACCACGGCGGTAGACGAAGAAGTAGTACCACGCCATCGAGCCGATCGTGATGACGACGGCCCCGACCAGCGGGACGAAGCCGATGTACCGCAGGAGGACAGCCCCGCCGACGATGCCGACCAGTTGTGGGACGGGATACAGCGGCGACTCGAAACTGGGATCGTAGGCCTCGATCGAGCCCTGCCGGAAGGCGATGAGCGCGACGTTGATCAGGATAAAGACGAGGATCTTGAACGCGCTGGCGAGTTTGGCGATATCGTCGATGGGGACGAAGGCGATGAGGACGAGTAACACCCCGCCCGTGATCGTGATTGCATTTACTGGCGTCTCGAACCGCTCGCTGACGGCCTCGAAAACGTTCGGTGCGAGTCCGTCCCGGCTCATCGCGAAGGGGTACCGCGAGGAGGAGAGAATCCCCGCGTTGGCGGTGCTGATGAGGGCGAGCAGTGCCGCGACGATGACCGCCGTGATTCCGATGGTGGGCAACGCGTTGCCGGCGGCAACTTCCATCGGCGTCTCCGTGTTCGTCAGATCCGCCTCGTTCGCAACGCCGACCATCACACTGACGATGGCGACGTAGATTCCTGCGGTGATAATCAGCGAGCCGAGAATTCCCAGGGGGAGGTTCCGATCTGGATTCTCGACTTCCTCGGCGACGCTCGCGATTTTCGTAACGCCAGCATAGGAGACGAAAACGAATCCGGTCGCGCCGAGGATCCCCTCGATACCGCTGTCGAAAAAGCCGTCGTAGCGCGCGGTTTCGACGCTCGGCGCGCCGGCGACGATGAACCAGACCATCACCGCGAGCATCACCGCGACGATGGCAATCTGCATCCGGCCGGTCTGTTTCGCGCCAACGATATTGAGGACGATCAGTAGAACTGCGACCGTCAGCGCCAGCGGTGTCACCGGGATATCGAACAACAACACCAGATACGGCGCGCCACCGACCAGCGCCAGCGCGCCCTTGAAAGTCAGCGAAAACCACGTCCCGACGCCCGCGATGGTCCCGAACAGCGGTCCCATCGCACGCTCGATGTACAGGTAGGTTCCGCCGGCCTCGGGCATCGCAGTCGCCATCTCGGACTTGCTCAGCGCCGCCGGCAACACCAACACGCCGGCGAGGAAGTACGCAAAAATGACTGCCGGACCGGCCATGTTCATCGCCAGCCCCGGCAGAATGAAGATGCCGCTGCCGACCATCGCACCGATACTGATCGCCGTTACTGCCGGTAAGCCGAGATCTCGCTCGAGCTGTTTCGTCATTTCCGGACGGCGGGGTTACTGGGCTGGTGGTCTGTGCGGCCGAGGAGTGGACCGTCTATACTGGGGACTACCCGGTGGAACACATCACCGCTTATCGACGGTTGGGAATAAACATCCCGAATTAAGACCCGTCTCGGTCGGTTCGACGGCTCGATGCATCCTCCCCGGGCTCCCTTACTGAATATTATCCTCCTCTTTTTTCGGATATTCTTCGAAACTCGCCGGTGCTTCATAATCTCCGTTGTTAGGGGTTCCATCAGGCGCGACCTCATCGGAATGGCTCGTGGGATTACCCGCGTACATTCGTCGTGCGTT
>JBLGCM010000115.1:0-5520 GCA_047617345.1 Natronomonas sp.
TCGGGAAGTGGCGTGGCCACTCCATCGAGAAGTCCGAACTCGAATCCCAGATCGAACGCGAACAGTCCCAAGACGCTCACAACGAGGCGGTCGAGCGAGAGCCCCCGGTCGATATCGGCGAGTCGGTCACTACGGGCGTCACGGAGTTCCGTAGCCACCACTCCGGACGTGAGCAGGCGGTCTGCAAAGTCGAGGGGTTCGTCATCTTCGTCGAGGGCTGTCCGCCGGGAACCGAAGTGGGTGATCGGATCACGGCGAAGATCACTTCTTTCGGTGCGAACCGAACGTCTGCCGAGGCCGTCTATCAGGGATAGCGGAGGGGGGACACGCGCTCTCGCGCTCGCGCGTGCGTTGAGTTTAAGTTAGGTGGGGTACAACGGTTAGTCACGATTTCATGTCTGAGGATAGTGAGTACGGAGCGGGCCAGATACAGGTACTCGAAGGGTTGCAGGCCGTCCAGAAGCGCCCGGCGATGTACATCGGATCGACAGACACCCGAGGGCTTCACCACCTCGTCTACGAGGTCGTAGACAACTCCATCGACGAGGCGTTGGCGGGCCACTGTGATAGCATCGAGGTAACCGTCCACGACGACAACTCTGTCTCCGTCGCGGACGACGGCCGGGGGATTCCGGTCGACACCCACGAGGAACACGGCCGTCCGGCGGTCGAGGTCATCATGACCGTCTTGCACGCCGGCGGGAAGTTCGACAACAAATCCTATCAGGTCTCTGGCGGGCTCCACGGGGTGGGGGTCTCCGTGGTGAACGCACTCTCGAAGTGGCTCGAGGTCACGGTCAGACGCGACGGGGCCGTCTGGCAGCAGCGGTTCGACCACGGCGAACCCGAAGACGAACTCGAACGGATTCGTGATATGGAACCCGACGAAGAGACCGGGACAAATATCCGCTTCTGGCCGGACGACGAGATTTTCGAGACGACAGATTTCGTCTTTTCGACGCTGCAGTCACGCCTGCGCGAACTCGCTTTCCTCAATTCCGGGGTCGAAATCGTCCTGGCCGACGAACGCGAAGGCCGCTCGGAGACGTTCGAGTACGAGGGCGGGATCAAGGAGTTCGTTCACTTTCTCAACGAGACGAAAACCGCACTCCACGAGGAAGTCATCTACTTCGACGAGGACGAACCCATCGGCGAGGCCGGTGATGCGGACGGCGTCGTCGCCGTCGAAGTCGCGTTGCAAGCCACAGACGAACTACAGGGCTCGCTGCACGCCTTCGCGAACAACATCAACACCCGCGAGGGCGGGACACACATGACCGGCTTCAAGACGGCGCTGACGCGGGTCGTCAACGACTACGCCAAAGATCACGGCCTCCTGAACGACCTCGACGATACCCTCAAAGGCGAGGATATCCGTGAGGGACTGACGGCGGTGCTGTCGATCAAACATCCCGACCCGCAGTTCGAGGGACAGACAAAGACGAAACTCGGCAACAGCGAAGTTCGAGGAATTGTCGAATCTGCAGTCCACGAACACCTCGGCACCTACTTCGAGGAGAACCCCGACACGGCGGAAGTGATCGTCTCGAAGGCCGTCGAGGCCGCCAAGGCCCGCAAGGCCGCCAAGAAGGCTGAACAGCTGACACGCCGGAAGAGCGCGCTGGACACGGCCGCGCTGCCCGGCAAACTCTCGGACTGTCAGAGCCGCGATCCGGCCGAGGCAGAACTGTTCGTCACAGAGGGAGACTCCGCAGGCGGCAGCGCGAAGCAGGGCCGGAATCCGGAGTTTCAGGCGGTTCTCCCGATCAAGGGAAAGATTCTCAACGTCGAGAAACACCGGCTTGACCGGATCCTCGAAAACGACGAGATCCGGAATCTGATCACCGCGCTCGGCACCGGCATCGGCGACGAGTTCGATATCGACGACCTGCGCTACGAGAAAATCTTCTTCATGGTCGACGCGGACGTCGACGGTGCGCACATCCGGACGCTGTTGCTCACCCTGTTCTATCGCCATATGAAGCCGCTACTGGAGCGTGGTCACGTCTACGCGACTCAGCCGCCGCTGTACCGAATCCGGTACCGCGGTGAGACCTACGACGCGATGACCGACGAGGAACGCGACCGGATCGTCGAGGAGAAATGCAGCGGCAGCCCCGATCAAGTCCAGCGATTCAAGGGGTTGGGCGAGATGAACCCCGACCAGTTGTGGGAGACGACGATGAATCCCGAGACACGGCGGCTCAAGCAGATCACCGTCGAGGACGCCGCCGCGGCGGACAAGATGTTCTCGGTGCTGATGGGCGACGCCGTCGAACCGCGCAAGGAGTTCATCAAAGAACACGCGCCGGAAGCCGAATGGGTCGATATCTAAACCGATGAGTTCAGATCTACCAGACGACCCCGACGACGTCGAGGCACCGGCGGCGAACGTCGAGCACGTTCGCATCGAAGACGAGATGGAGCAGAGCTACATCGACTACGCGATGAGCGTTATCGCGGGCCGTGCGCTCCCGGACGTTCGTGACGGACTCAAGCCCGTCCACCGCCGAATCCTCTACGCGATGGACCAACTCGGGGTGTCCTCGGGTTCCAGCCATCGCAAATCCTCGTCCATCGTCGGCGAGACGATGGGTGACTACCACCCACACGGCGACTCCGCGATCTACGACACGCTCGTGCGAATGGCGCAGGACTTCTCGCTGCGCTATCCGCTCGTCGACGGACAGGGAAACTTCGGTTCGATGGACGGCGATCCGGCCGCAGCGATGCGATACACCGAGGCGCGAATGGCTCCCATCGCCGAAGAGATGCTCGAAGACCTGGAGAAAGATACCGTCGACTTCCAGTCGAACTACGACGACCGACTCATGGAACCGGAGGTTCTGCCGGCGAAACTCCCGAATCTCCTCCTCAACGGCTCCTCTGGTATCGCCGTCGGGATGTCGACGAATATCCCGCCGCACAACCTCGGCGAGGTCGTCGACGCCACAGTTCACCTGATCGACAACCCGGGCTGTGCGGTCGAGGACCTGATGGAGCACATCAAGGGGCCGGATTTCCCGACCGGTGGGAACATCGTCGGAAAGGATCCGATCTACTCGGCCTACAAGACCGGTCGCGGCCGAATCCGGATGCGCGCGGAGTACGAGATTCAGCGCTCGGAAACGGGCGCCGATCAGATCGTCATCTCAGAGTTACCCTTCCAGGAGAACAAGGCCCGCATCGTCAAACGGATCGCCGACGACGTGAACGAGGGGACCATCGAGGGCGTTTCGGATCTCCGCGACGAGTCCGACCGCGACGGCGTTCGGATCGTCATCGACCTCAAACGGGACGCCAACGCCGACGTGGTCGAGAATCAACTGCTGGAGCACCACCTCGAATCGACCTTCGGCGTCATCAACCTCGCGCTGGTCGACGGTCAGCCACAGGTCCTCTCGCTGAAGGAGACCCTCGAACACTATCTGAATCACCGCAAGGAAGTCGTTCGGCGGCGCTCCGAGCACGACCTCACAGAGGCCGAAGACCGGGCACACATCCTCGAAGGCCGTCTCAAGGCCGTCGATAACGCCGAGGCAATCGTCAACCTCATCACCGAGTCCGAGGACCGCGAGCAGGCCCAACAGGCGCTGGAGGGGAAACTGGCGTTCTCTGAGTTGGATCTCGAACTGGAGTACACTGACGTGCAGTCGGACTTTGACTTCTCGGCTGAACAGGCCGAGCACATCCTCCGGATGCAGATCGGATCGCTCACGTCGATGGAGGCCGGAGAGATCGAAACGGAGTACGAAGAGGTCCAAGAGACCATCGAGTACCTCGAATCCGTCCTCGCCTCCGAGGAGACGCTGCTGGGTGTGATCAAAGACGAACTGCAGGATCTCAACGAGCAGTACGACGACGATCGCCGGACCAAGATCCTCGAAGACGAGGGCCAGGTCACCCACGAGGACCTGATCCCCGAGGAGGACTGTCTGGTCGTCATCACCGAGCAGGACTACATCAAGCGGATGCCCGCCGACGCCTTCGACCCGCAGCGTCGCGGCGGAAAGGGAATCATCGGCTCCGATCCCAAGGAGGGAGACCGTGTCTCGAAGGTCTTTCGGGCGAACACCCACGATTACCTGCTCTGTTTCACCAATCAGGGGCAGGTCTATCGACTCAAAACGTACGAAATTCCCGAGATGTCCCGCACCGCGCGCGGGAAATCCGCCGTCAATATCATCGATCTCGACGACGGCGAGGAGATCACGGCCGTCGTCGATACCGACGAGTTCGGCGCTGAGGAGTGTCTGACGATGGTCACTCGGGAGGGATACGTCAAACGGACCCACGCAACGGAGTTCGACAACATCCTCTCGACGGGGATCATCGCCGCCGATGTCGAAGAGGGCGACGAACTGATCGACGTGGAGGTGACCGACGGAACTGGTGATCTCGTCATCGCCACGGAACATGGGATGACGATCCGATTCGACGAGACCGAGGCCCGCGAGATGGGCCGCACCGCGCGGGGCGTCCGCGGGATCGATCTGGAAGGCGACGACCGTGTCGCCGGAATGGTCTCGACGACTGACGACGACGAGCGCGCGCTGTTGACGGTCACACGACAGGGCTACGGCAAACGAACCCCGCTGACTGAGTACCGCCCCCAGTCACGTTACGGGAAAGGGCTGGTCGACATCAAGACCGACGAACGAAACGGCCCGGTCGCGACGGTCAAGGCCGTCGAGGAGAACGACCACATCGTCGTCATGAGCGACGGCGGCCAGATCATGCGCTGTCCGGTCGGAGAGGTCTCGACTGTCGGCCGTAATACGAAAGGCGTCACCGTGATGGAAGTCAAAGAAGGCGACCGGGTGACGAGCGTGACGGTGATTCCCGGATCGGTCGTCAACGCAAAAGCAGAGTAGCTTATCTGACGACGGTCACCGGCATCGGCGCGCGCCGAACGACCTTCTCGCCGACGCTACCGAGCAGA
Organism: Natronomonas sp.; assembly: GCA_047617345.1. Lineage (GTDB taxonomy): Archaea > Halobacteriota > Halobacteria > Halobacteriales > Haloarculaceae > Halovenus. Next base: position 4,943 of record JBLGCM010000115.1, read on the forward strand.
ACCCGCGAAACGCCCGAGCGGCCGTGATTGCCGATTACGATCTGGTCGATATCGTTCTGTTCGGCGTAGTCGACGATTTCCCGGGCCGCATCGCCGAAGACGATTGCTGTCTCGAACTCCAGACCTGCGTCCTCGAAGAGATCCGCAACCTCCCCGGCGACCTTCTTTCGGGCTTCCTTCCGGACCGTTTCGGGCTTCTCTCGGAACCGCTCTTGGATCATGTTGATCCCCGCGTCGGTCATGCCGCTGGCGACTTCGACGACGCGGAGGAGGACGATGTCTTTGTCGGCGTGCTCTTCGATTGCGTATTCGACGGCGGCCTGTGCGGGGTCCGATCCATCGTAGGCGACGAGGACGGTCATGTCTGTACGGTGGACGTGTGACTACAAAAAGGCAGGTGAGACGGATCTACTCGGGACCGAGCAGTTCGTTGACGATCCGCTCCGGCTCGAACCGTTCGAGGTCGTCGTAGTCTTGGCCGGTGCCGAGAAAGAGAATCGGTTTGCCAGTGACGTGAGCGACCGAAATCGCTGCACCGCCGTCCTGATCGGCGTCGGCCTTGGTCAGAATCGAAGCGT
>JBLGCM010000116.1:0-5508 GCA_047617345.1 Natronomonas sp.
TCATCGACCTCCCGTTCGACGAGTATCTGGTCAAGCCGGTGACCCAGTCCGGGCTCAGGGAGACGGTCGACGATCTGATGCTCCGTACGAGATTCGAGCCCGAAGCCCAGAACTACTTCGCGAAGGAGTCGAAATCCGAGGCGCTCGAGTCACGGGAGAGAGAAAACCTGCGCGACCCGGCGGCTGCGGCCGATCTCAAAGACGAAACCGAGGCAGCCAGAGAGTCCGAGCGCATCCAGAACCTGAAAAGCCAACTTCAGCGACTCCAGCGGATCACGTCCGTCATCCGAGACATCGACAAACAGCTCGTTGTCGCGACCAGCCGGGAGGAGGTCGAACAGACCACCTGTGAACGCCTCGTCAACGCCGAACCGTACGAGCTGGCCTGGATCGGCGATTACACTGTGAGCTTCGAGCAGGCGACACCGCGTGCCGCCGCGGGTCGCGACATCACGCTCGACGACTCGGTCCTCGCTGACGGTGGTAGTGATCTGATCTCGACGGCCGTCTCGACCGGGGACGTGCAGGTCGTCGACGACCTGACAGCCGAGCGAGGTCCCGAGTTGCTCGAACCGATCAACGCTGATGGAGACGAGCACGAATTCGCGGCTGGCGCGGTCATTCCGCTCAGCTACCGAGACACCGTCTACGGCGTTTTGAACGTCTATACCGACGAGTCAGGCGTCCTCGACGACCGGGAGGTGGCGGTCCTCTCCGAACTCGGCGACAGTATCGCCAACGCCATCAACTCCGTCGAGAACAAGAAGCTGATGCTCTCAGACACGGTCGTCGAACTGGAGTTCGATGTTCACGACCAGTCAGACGTGTTCGTGTCGCTCTCGGGAGAGACCGACTCGCGGATCGAGCTGAAAGGGTTCGTCCCGGCAGCAGATGGCGAACTCACGAGCTATCTCGAAGTCACGGGCGCGTCGACCGAGGCGTTTCTCGACGCCGCGACCGAGATGCCGGCCATCGAGAAGGTCCGCGGCATCGGCGATTCTGACGAGGAGCGGCTCTACGAGTGTCGCGTCTCCGAATCGACTGTCGTCCTCTCGCTGATCGAAGCGGGTGCCAGCGTCGAGTCGATGCAGGTCGACCGGAGTAAAGGCCACCTCACGGCCGCCGTCGCCCCGGAAGCCGATGTTCGAACGGTCGTCGAGGCGGTCCAGGAGACGTTCGACGACGTCGACCTGGTGGCGAAACGCGAAATCGAACGTGACCTCCAATCCACCGAGGACTTCCGTCAATCACTCGAAAACCAGCTCACCGACCGCCAGTACTCCGTGTTGAAAGCCGCCTTCTCGGCAGGGTACTTCGACTGGCCGCGCGGCTCGACAGCCAAGGAAATCGCCAACTCACTCGATTTGGCACCGCCGACGCTCCACGAACATCTCCGCGGCGCAGAGAAAGAGCTCATCAGCACCTTTTTCGACGAAACCGGCGAGTTCGAAAACGGGGACCGGCCACGGGCGGACGAAGCCTGACCACCTCGTTTTGCGTCGGCCTCACAGCAGGTACGTGGGTACGTACAGCGCGATACACCCGACAGCGACCCGTCTGCTGATTCCCCCGTTGAGAAAAAAGAGCACGGCGACCAGCGCCGAGACGGCGATCATGTAGCCGCCGGAGACGACCGTCGCTGCGGTGTGTTCGATGGTGAACCCGCTCACTGCGGCGCCGAGGCCGAACGAAAACAGCGGGTCGGTGATGTTGCTCCCGAAGAGGGTCCCCACGGCGATGTCGCCCTCGCCGCGGTGGACGGCGAGGGCCGCGATGACGATTTCGGGAGTCGTCGTTCCGAGACCGGTCACGAGTCCGAGCAGGTACTCGGGGATGCCGAGCGCGACGGCTAGCGCCCTGCTGTTGGCGACCAGGAGGTGGCCGCCGACGGCGACGAGGGCGAACCCGACGAGAATCCAGGCGGTCGCCCGGGCGGGAGAGTGGTCGGCATCAGCGACGCGGTCGACAGCCGATGCATCCTCGTCAGTTCGAATCCGAACGACCAGGAAGACGAGATACGCGATCACGAGACCGGCTCCCTCGAAGCGGGTGACGGTCCCCGAACCGATTGCGAGCACCATGAGCCCCATCGCGACGATCATCGCGGCCCCGTAGAAGCAGACCTTGCGGCGTTCGAGTCGAAGCGGAGCGAGCAGGGCGACGACGCCGACGCCGAGGGTGATCTGGGAGGTCGCGGACCCGATGATGTGGCCAGCGGCGAAATCGCCGGTGTTGTAGATTCCGGCGTAGAGCGCCGTCGCGATCTCGGGAATCGAACTCCCGATAGCGACGAGCGTGCCGCCGATGAGCAGTGTCGGTAGTCCGAACGCTCGCGCGAGCGAGACTGCCGCTTCGACGGCCCGCTCGCCGCCGTACAGGAGCAAGGCGAGTCCCAGACAGACGAAAATCGCGTGGCCGAGCATCAGTCGCTCCGTCCGCTATACTGTGTCATTGTCAAAGATGGATCGGTAGCCGCTGCTCGTTGGCAGCATAGCGGCCGTCGACATAAAAAGGGACACCCTAACCCGGCGTCCGCTCGCCCGGTGGAGGGCGCCAGCAGCAAGCTATTTGGTCGGGGATCCTCGGTCGCGCGGACGGACGTTCGTTCGTGTACCAGACCATCGTCTGCCCGACGGACGGGAGTTTCTGTGCCACGCGCGGACTCGACCACGCAATCGAACTCGCCAAACGGTACGACGCGGAGTTGCACGTCCTCTACGTCGTTCAAGACACCGCGATCCCGCCGACCGTCGAACAACCGTCGGTCGTCGACGGCCTGACCAGTGCGGGCGAGACGATACTCGACCGCGCGGCGGAGCGAGCACGAAATGCCGACTTCTACCAGCTGTCGACCCATCTCCGCCGGGGAGTCATCCACCAGCGCATCATCGAACTCGCCGACGGCCAGGACGCTGATCTCGTCGTCATGGGGGCGCACGCCCGCTCGGGAAGCGAACAGATCCCGCTCGGGAGCACGACGGAACGCGTTCTCCGCCGGAGATCGGTCCCGGTACTGGCGTTCGACTCGTCGCAACACAGTGTGTGAGCGCGCTGGAAAATGCGGCGGGCCGAGAGAGTTGGGTCGGCTGTCTTACCAGGGAGCGGCCTCGGCGTCCGCCAGCTCGAACAGATCCGCGAACGCGTCGGGGAGCTGGGCTCTGATGTCCTGGATCTCGCTGTCGGGGGCCGCCGAACACGCGAGCGCGACGACGGCCTTCGCGTAGAAGGCGGCGTCACTCTGTTCGACGCGGGCGCGCTCTGCCACCCGGTCGAGGAACTCGTCGGAGGAGAACTGCTGGCCGGAGTCGACCTCGGTAAGAAATCGATCGATTTCCATCGGAAGCAGGGCCGCCAGGTCGGACGCCTCGCCCGACCCGAGCCGTTCGCCGAGCGTCGTCAGCACGGCGCGGGTCGCCCTGACCGCTTCGCCGCTCGAACTCAGTTCGAGTCTGTGCTGTACCTCGCCGACGAAACTGTCGTAGTCCACGTTGGATCACCGATTCGTGCCGGGCGAATCGAATGGTTTGTTCTCACTGACGCCCCCTCGACACGGCACCGATTGGCTTCGTCCCCCCGGTCGCGACCGACACGGCGTGTCACCTCACCACGTTGGGTGAGGACCGTTGACGCTTTCCCGAGTAGGTGGGATCGATGTCGACAACACCCGAACGGCGTCTGGGTCAAACCCAAATCCGGCGTGACCGGCCGGGTACGGCAAATCGGCGAGGCGTGACACCGTCCGGGCGGACGCCGGTTCGGCGGTCACGTGGTGCCCGGTATGTCCGAGATCGGCGCACGGACCGGGAGCGACTACCGCGGTCGTGATCAGCCAGCGGCGGACTACTGGGGCAGTACTCCCCGGTCGAAATCGTCGTAAAACTGATCGAGTATTTCGCCGTCAGATTTCGCTTCGTCGACGACAACATCGTCGGCGAGAGAGTGCAGCGCCGCGATGTCGTCCGGCATCCCGACCGGAGCGGCCGCGACGGTGTAGGTCTCCTCGAGTGAGTCGATTGCGGCGAGGTTCGCTCGCATACGCATCGTGCTTCCCAGCCCCTCGTCGACGATAGCAACAGTCCCCGCTGGCGTCGGGTCCCCGACGACCTCCGCGTAGACCTCGTGTTTGTTCCGGGCCTCCCGGAAGGCCTGCTGTTTCTCGACGTCGAGTTTCTCCTCGTCGACCTCGAAGGCGTCGACGAGGGCCTCGTCAATCCACGGGATCCCCGTATCAGTCACTGCGCCAATCGGATGGTTCCGTGTGGACGGCATCCGGATCGGTTCGGAGACGATCAGACCCAGATCGGCGTCGAACGTGTCACAGATTGGCCTGGCGACGTTGATCCCGCCGGGCGGGACGGCGAGGACGACATCGGGGCGAACGTCACGGCCGAGCAGTTGCTCTTTGAGCACTCTCCCCGCGGTGGTCCGGTTATCGTACATGTGTGTTGCCGTTTCGCGCTGGCGTGGGTAAGAACCGGGCCTAACGATGAGTGGACCGGCGGCGGACAGCAGACGAGTTGCCTCGATTAGGCACGGTCACCATGGGACAACAAGCCGGAACGAAGACTGTGTCAGAGACTGTACTCGTTCCGGTCGACGGGTCCGATCCGGCAGACGCGGCGCTCGAGTTCGCCCTCGAGACGTTTCCGGACGCGCACCTCGTCTTGTATCACGCCATCAATCCGCTCCCGGTCGCGCGAGAAGCGGGGACCGACTCCGCCTTCGCGGAGTTCTGGTCCGAACAGTTCGAAGCCGCCAGAGAGGACGCCAGAGACCTGCTGGAAGGTGCCGAACAGCGAGTCGGCGAAACGGACATCGACGTCGAAATCGAGACCGAGATCGGGCTGCCACACGAAGTCATCGTCGAGTATCTCGACGAACAGCCGGTCGACCACGTGGTGATCGGCAGTCACGGTCGAACGGGGGTCAGCCGCGTCGTCATGGGCAGCGTCGCCGAAAAGGTGGTCCGCCGCTCGCCAGTCCCCGTGACGATCGTGCACGGCGACGCCGCGCCCTGATCACCATTCTGTCGGGCGGTTCGCCGCCGGGCTCACCCGCCTCGTGGGCGCGACTCGAGCAGGGTGATAATATCCTCTCTCGTCGCCGTCTCGCCGTTTTCGACGAAGTAGGCCGCACACGCGTTCCCGAGCGCGAGCACTTCCTCCCAGGGGAGCCCGGCGGCGATCCCGACCGCGAGACCGCCGTCGAACCGGTCGCCGGCGCCCGTCCGGCGAACGATCCGCTCAGAATCGACGTTCTCGACGCTCGTCACCTCACCGCTTACCGCGACGGCACGCGCTTCGTCGTGGCGAACGACGGCCGCGACGCCGAGCGCCGCACGGAGTCCGACTTCGCGGTCGGTCCCGTCCGCCTCGATGGCGAGAGCGCCCGCAAGTCGAGCGAGTTCGGCCTCGTTGGCCGACAGGATCACCTCGGTCGTGTTTCCGACCGCGGTTAGCACGTCACAGAGGGCCTCCAGTTCGCCGTCGCCGACCGTGGTGATGTCGC
>JBLGCM010000117.1:0-5474 GCA_047617345.1 Natronomonas sp.
GAACCGAACTCGGTGATTTGCTTGAGCGTCCCGAGCGCGGCGAAGGCGGCGGTCAGACCGCCCATGAGGAGGAGCGAGTAGACAGGAATGCCCTCGCGGTTCCGAAACGAGAAGAGTCGTGGGATAGCGCCCTCGGTTGCAATCTCGTGGGCGAGTCGTGAGGCGCCGAAGAGCGTCGCGTTGATTCCCGACGAGGTGCTTTTCATCGCAGAGAGAATCACGAGCACGAACCCGGCAGCACCCAGAAGCGGAATGTTCGAGGCGGCTGCTGCAAGGGCTGTCTCCTCATGCGCAATAAGCTGTTCTGGCGTGAGTTGGAGGGTTGCCATGAACGACACTGAGACGTAAATCAAAATCGCGATCAGGATAGCGAGGTACATGCCGATCGGAAGGGCCCGTTCCACGTTCTCAATCTCTTCATAGTCGTAGATCAGCAGTTGAAATCCCTCATAGGAAACAAAGATGATCGCAAATCCGGTAATAGGGCTGATATATCCCTGGTTGAAAAAATTGACCGCGGTGGGATCGCCCTGGAAGAAGGCAATTCCGAGCCCGGCGAGCGAGAGCAGAATCGCGATCTTGATGTAGACGGCAATATCCTCGAACAGCCCGGTTTCGCGGACACCTGAAAGGTTCAACCCGACGAGGAGCGCGACAACCACGACCGAAATAACGGGGCGAAGGAGCTGTGGAAGCTCGATCCCGACAATGGCCCGTGCAGCGGTGAGGGTGTACGCGCCGAACGCGAAGGCGTACATCGCCATGACGCCGATGTAGCCGACGACTAACACCCACCCGGTGTATGCTGCAAGGCTCGGGTGGTCAACGAGGTGTTCGACGAACGTGAACGCCCCAGCGTGTTCGCCGAAGTGGAACGTCAGTTTGAGATACGAGTACGCAGTGAGCAACGTGATAACACCCGCGATGAGATATGAAAGCGGGACGGCGTTACCGGCTTGCTGCATCGCGACACCGAGGACGGCGTAGATGCCGCCCGAGACCATTCCCCCGACGCCCATTGCAACGACCTCTACCAGACCGAGTTTTCCTTCGCGAGTGCGCGTCACCAAGGATTTGAGCGAGTTCACATCCATGATTGTTGGCCTGGTTAATTCTCTGACATACGGATCCGATTATACAGCCAAGCAAGCGTATATGCGCCGACAAAGGCATCTGCGAACGCCCAGAGGGAGCCAACGACCAACCCTTTGATCGTCGAGTCATAGCCCAGATACACATCCGCCAGCAGATCCCGCCACTCGTCTCCCCATCCCCGTCGCGCCGTCACCCCCAGAACTACGACAGCACCGGCCCAAAGCAATCCCATCGCTTTACCAAGTGCCCTCGCATCCGCTTGCCCGGGACTCTGATTCGACATATATAGATGTTGCTATACTGCCGGTTAATTGGTCACCCGAGTTCCCAATCTCTGATACTCGCGAAACTAGTTATACTGACGGCTATAACTTCGTGAAGATATTCGACCCCGCGGGGGGTCGAAATTGTTCACGGGCTTATAGCCGCCAGTATTAATTCCCCCGCCGCGTACGGGGTGGTGTGCAAGAGTCAGACACTCTCCTCGAGGCGCGACCGGTCCTGGCAGCCGTGACGACCGTCCTCGTCGGGGCGGTCGCGTACGCGGCCATCTCGTTCGTGATGCGCGGGACGATCCGGCCGCTTGAGGTCGGCCTGTTCGCCGTCCCGTTCGCGGCTGTCTACGTCACCTTCGCGCGCTACTCGGATACCTTCGGGAACTGCCTCTGTTCCAGGTGAGGCCGCGACCGCAGGTGTTCCGGTCTCGTCAGCCACCGCCGTAGCGGTCGAGGCCGACCTGGCGGCGGCTCTGGCCCTCGGGGTCGGGTTCCCAGGGCGTCCGTCCGGCACGCAACTCGTCGGTGGGGGCCTCCGGCGGGTCAGCTGGCTCGTGTCCCCCACACGCCGGCCCGCAGTCGGTCGCCGGACGGACTACCCGCCCCTTCCACGGACAGCGGGGGAGTCCGTCGTCGTCAGGATCGACGCGGGCACACGCGGGGAGGTCGTAGGTGCGCCACCCCTTCCCGTAGGCGCGCTCGGCCAGCCGGCGGCGGGCACGGGCCTTCTCGGCGGGCGTGACAGTCTCGATGGCTGTGCGTCCGGGCTGGCGCTCTCTGATCTCGACGCCCCACCCCTCCGTCGGGAGCGGCGACGGCTCGCGGACGACTGTTCGCTCGCCTGTCGCGGGGTCAAACTCCCAGACTCCGACCGCCTCGGGGATGCGGTTGAGGTGTGCGCCGGTGACGTGAGAGGCCGTCGCGAGCACCACCTCGTCCAGCAGCGCGAGGTGGACGTCGGTCAGGAGCTGGGTTTCGAGCGCGCCGGGCCGGCCGAGGTCGGGCTTGTTCTCGATCCCGACGAGCTTCCCGACCCAGTCGTCGGGGTAGCGAGCCGCCTGGCGGACGTAGGTCCGGCCGTCGCGGCGCTCGCGGTCGAAGAACCCGATCTCGACGGCCTGCTCGACGACCGCCTGGGCCCGTTCGGGGCGGCAGTCGAAGGCGTCGCCGACGAAGCGTGCCCGGCCCGGGCCGACGTCGCTCTCGATGGCCGGGCCAGGGATCGTCTCGGGGGTGATCGCCGCCCGTGTCTCGAAGCCGGGGCCGGGCGCGACGAGAACCGTGTCGATCACCCGCCGGTCGTGGACGTGTGCGCCGAGCTGGCGGCTCACGACCGCCTCGCGTGCTCGCTCCAGGTGGGCACACAGCGACAGCTCGAACGCGAACTCGCGCACGGCCGATCCAGGGGCCGGGCGGGCAAAAGCATCGCGGCAGACACGACAGTTCCCGCCGGGTCGTTCTCGCTGAACGTCAGGTCTCGGGAGTCGGTGTGGCGCGATGGTCGACCCTCCGCGCCAGCCACGCGCCGACGACCGCGCCGAGTCCGCCTGCAAGCGCACCGAGTCCAAACACGACTCCCGAGAACGGGCAGCGACTCTCACCCGTGCCGGAGTGGGTTGTGCTTCGCCGGGCCGAATCCGACTGCCCCTTCCCAGAGGAGCGCACCGCCGACGAAACAGCCAAGCAACACGCCATACCAGATCAAGTGGACGGGACTCGCAGGCGAGACAGCGACTTCGATCGCCACCATTCCGCTGCCGTATGCGAGCAGCCCACCGGCGACGAAAGACTGTACCTGGATGCGTGTCCCCCCGACGGCTGCTGCGCCGAAGCCGACCGCGACGAGAGCGACGAACGCGAGCGTGAGCGTCTCGCCGACGGTAGCTGCCACGACCTCCCAGTACACGGCACGCGGTGGCCACAGAACCGCACCTGCAACGAACACGAGTCCCCAGCTGAGGAGAACGTCCTTGACCGAACGCGCCATGTCCTGCGTTCGGTGGCCAGTCGGATATACTGTCGGCGGAACAGTTACCCGACCTGTTTCCGTGACAGAAACGGGGGACGCGGTTATTTTATCACTCGCACCTGCACGTCGTGTATGGTCTCGGTCAGTACAGCGGACGTCCTGCTCCAGTCGGGGAACGGAGAGGCGGTCGTTCTGTTCATCTCGCTGGCTATCGCCATCCTCCAGCTTGCCGGCATGTGGAAGGTGTTCACGAAGGCGAACCGGGCGGGGTGGGCGGCGATCATCCCGATCTACAACCTGTACGTGATGCTCAAAATTGGAGACAACGCCTGGTGGTGGCTGTTGCTCCTGTTCGTTCCCGTCGTGAATATCTACGCGCAGTACAAAATCCACGCGGGGGTCGCGCGGGCCTTCGGCAAGGGGATCGGCTTCGGGCTCGGGCTCGCGTTCCTCGGGCCGATTTTCTTCCCGCTGCTCGGGTTCGGCGACTACCGGTACACCGACCCGAATCACGGACGCGGCTCGCTGGCGTAGACCGCTAGCCAGTCGCTGGCTTTTCGCCTTCTATCGTCGCTGCGACGATGTAGTCGCTCAGATCGCGCTCGCTGTCCCACTCCCGGATGAACTCGTCGCTGTCCGCCTTCGGCTCGATCGACACGTCCACGAATCCGGCGTCAGTCAGCATCTCTTCAAGGGCGGCTGTCGAGGCTGCTCCTGCGACACACGCCGCCACCGATGCTGGATCGGCCTGCAGGTCTGTCGGCAGTTCGGTCGTCAGGACGACATCCGAGATCGCGAGACGTCCGCCGGGCCGGAGAACGCGATACGCTTCACGGAACACCTGTGGCTTGTCGGGCGAGAGGTTGACGACACAGTTCGAGAGGATCACGTCCACTGACTCGTCGGCGACGGGCAGGTGTTCGATCTCGCCGAGCCGGAACTCGACGTTCGAGGCGGCGTTCGTCTCGACGTTCTCGCGGGCCGTCCCGATCATCTCGGGTGTCATGTCGATGCCGATGACGTGCCCCTCCTCCCCAACTTCACGAGCCGCGAGGAAGCAATCGAAGCCGCCACCAGAACCGAGATCGAGAACGGTGTCGCCCCGCTCGAGGCTGGCCATTGCGGTCGGATTGCCACAGCCGAGGTTCAGATTCGCGTTGCCGCTGACGGCGTCGAGTTCCGCCTCCGAATAGCCGATGCTCTTCGAGGTGTCCGTCGACTGATCGCTACAGCAACTCGTGTCACCACAGCACGACGATGACTCCGAGGCGATGCGCGAGTAGCGTTCGCGCACGGCAGAGCGCTGCGCGTCGGCGTCGAGACGCTCCCAATCCGCGTCGGTGGTGGGTGTGGTATCAGTCATCGTCTCTCGTCTCGTCGAGGACTCCGAGCAGTCGTTGTGCGCGAGGGGTCGCAGTGTAGTAGCGCCACCGGCCCTCCTTTCGTCGTTCGACCAGGCCAGCGCTGAACAGTCGCGAGAGGGCCTGGCTGACCGCACCCTGGCTCACTCCGAGAGCTGGCTGTATCTCACAGACGCAGACGTCGTCGTCAGCCTCGGCGATGAGTCGGAGCGCTTCGTACCGGGTGTCGGTGCCGAGCGTTGCGAGGAGTTCCACGTCGACAGCGACCGCCGATTCCGTCAGTGAGTGGGAGTAGCCCCCCGAACAACAGTCCGGTTCCTGCTGTCGCTCTGTTTCGGGTTGCTGCCCGTCTGTCTTCAGTTCGCTCATTTTAGCATATCCTAATATTAGGGTTCGCTAATATAAGTGTTCGGATCGGAAGCAACCCACCTTACCACTCGGCACAGGTCGTCATACTCGATCTCGCCGACCTCCGGCGTCGAACTGGCGGGGTCGAAATCGACGAGCACCTCATAGACTGTTACCTCGCTACTCCCGAGGCGAGTCTCCGAAACGTCGTAGAAGGAATCGTCGACACGGACCGCGTCGGTGCGATCGAAGAGTTCGTACCGGTCTCAAGCGATGGGGATAGACTCGGCAGGTGAACTGCCGAGTTCATCCCCAATCTGCACCAATCGGTCGGTGAGTCGTGCGTCTCCAAACTCAGCGTACTGAAACTCGGTTTGCACCTGGCTTGATATGTCCATTTCACAGAATGAGCAATCACCATCGAAA
>JBLGCM010000118.1:0-5469 GCA_047617345.1 Natronomonas sp.
ACTTTGGATCTGCCGTGCGAACAACGTCTCGTCTCTTTTCGAGGGGCCATCTGGCCAGCCCGTGACCACGACACATAAACGGGCCGCAGTTGTACAGCCTCGTATGAACGACGAGGAGTCCGCCACGGCGGGCTGGTTTGCGGGGCTCGATGCCGGCGATACCGAGGCAGCGCAGGCGGCGATCCGGGACGGCGAGGCCGCCGAGACGGCAGACTGGCCCGCCGTCGCCGTCGAGACTGGCTTCGCCGACAGCGAGGCGGAGTACTACGACCTGCTCCACGAAGCGACGACGGCGGCCACGCGAGCGGTAGTCCGCGAGCGCGAACAAGCCGACGACCAACAGCTGATCCACGCGATTCGCGCACTCGAGGACTGCGGGCGGGTGGCGAACGAACTCACCGAACGGGTCGGCGAGTGGGCCGGGAGCCAGGACGCCGACGCCGATGTCGACAGCGAGTACATCGCCGCTCTCGCCGAACGCGACCCCGATAACCCGGTTGAGGAACGGCTCGTCTCCCTCGCCGGTCGCATCGTCGATCTGGAAGCGGAAACGCAATCGCTCCGGACCGTCGTCGAATCGACGGCGATCTCTGTCGCGCCGAACCTCACCGCGCTCGCGGGCGCAGAACTGGCTGCCCGCCTGATCGCGCTCGCCGGCGGGCTGGACGAACTGGCGAAAAAGCCCGCCGGGACGATTCAGGTGCTCGGCGCGGAGGACGCCCTTTTTGCTCACCTCCGCGGGGGCGCGCCCTCGCCGAAACACGGGGTGATCTACACGCACGAGTACGTTCGGGGGATCCGACCCGAAGACCGTGGCTCTGCCGCGCGCGCGCTTGCTGGCAAACTCGCTATCGCCGCGCGGATCGACAATTACACCGGGGAGTACCGCCCGGATCTGGAGGACGAACTCGACGCCCGGATCGAGCGTATCCGCGCTCGTGAGCACGAATGATCGACGGTCTCGACCGGAGAAACATCGACGGTGAGACGGGGCTGGCGACACGGGGCGCGCAGGTCTACGGCGAACCGACAGCCGAGGGCTGGCGGCTCTGGGATCGCTCGCGGTCGAAACTCGCCGTGTTGTTGGATCGCGGTGTCGAGACCGGCCTCGAAGGCGGCTCGACGGTGCTGTATCTCGGTGCCGCCAGCGGTACGACCGTCAGCCACGTCGCCGATTTCGCCGGGCCGACCTACGCCGTCGAGTTCGCTCCCCGACCGATGCGGGACCTGCTCGATGTGGCGGCGGACCGTCCGAATCTCTTTCCGCTGCTCAAAGACGCCCGCGAACCGGCGACGTACGCCCACATCGTCGAACCTGTCGATGTGATCGTCCAGGATGTCGCGATTCGTGGGCAGGCCGACGTTGCGCTGACAAACCGTCGGTTCCTCCGGGACGACGGTCGACTCGTCCTCTCGGTGAAAGCCAGAAGTGAGGATGTGACTCGCGATCCGCGGGCTGTCTTCGAGGATGTCCGCGCGCGCCTCGAAGAGGGCTACGAGATCGAATACGCCGAGTCTCTGGAGCCGTTTCACGACGACCATCTCGGTATCGTCGCGGCCCCGAAATAACCCACGACGACGATCGCTGTTCGACGATTGCGAACAGGGAATCGAACGCCGCGGTTATTCTAGCTCTTCTGCGAGGTCGTCGGCGTCGATGTCGGCTTCTTCAAGCGCCTCTTCGATGTCGCCGCCACCCATACCGCCCATGCCGCCCATCATTCCGCCCATTCCCATGCCGCCGGCGCCGTCGATGATCTCCTCGATAACGATCCGGTCGACGCCGACAAGATCCATGAGCTGCTGGCCGATCTGCTGTTTCTGCATCATCCACTGCTGGTTCATCGTTAGCTGTGGGTTCGCCTCGATGTACAGCGACTCCTTCTCGACTTCGACCGTCTCGAACTCGGGTTCGGATTCCGCTTCGTCTTCTTCCTCGCCGTCGGCTTCGGCCTCGTCTTCGTCCTCGACGATCTGTTCTTCCTCGACGGTGTCGGTCTGGAACCAGATGTGGAGATCCATCCCGAGGAGCATGTCGATCAGGCCGTGTGCCTTCTGTTCGCGGTCCTCGACCTTCTCGACGATCTCGTACTCGTACTCGATGTCTTCGCCAGCGAGGGGGTGGTTGAAATCGACGCGTGCGCGACCGCCGATGATCGTCTCGATGAATCCCTCCTCGCCGTCGACCTGGACCTGCGCGCCAGGGTAGCGGTCGTCTTCGGGGATCTTGTCCTTGCTGACCGTTCGGACCCGCTCGTCGTCGACCTCGCCGAAGGCCTCGCTGGCCTCGACGTCCACGGTGCCCGTGTCACCGACCTCCTTGCCGAGGATGTCGTCTTCGACCGACGGGAAGATGTGACCTTCGCCGAGGACGATGGTCCGAGGGGCGAACTCCTGGTTCTCGTCGTCGATTCCTTCCTCCTCGGCGACTTCAGGGTAGGTCGTATCGACGAGGCGGTCGTCTTCGATGGTGCGTGCGGTGTAGTCGAGCTTGACGAAATCGCCTTCCTGAAGCCCGTCTACTTCCTCTTCCTGTGTTTCTTCGCTCTCTGTCGACTCCTCTTCGGAATCGTTGCTCATACCGTGTGGGTCAGTCGTAATACTCTTAAGAACACCGTTTCGCAACGCTCACCGTCATAATCATGAGTCGCGGTACCGTGATATCCGTGCGTTCCTGTGGACCCGTGGCTCGGTTTCGGCGATCAGAGTCGTCACAAAACGGAGCCCGTCCCAGAGTGACGAATCCTGGGCTCTACCGACTGATCTTCGAGCACTCGCTTCGGCTGTTTCCCCAATATTGGGTCACGCTTAACACTCGTTATCCGGTTTCTCGACGCGGTTAACGGCTCTTGCGGCACCGTTTATGTGGCTTCGGACACATCAGAGGGTATGTACGAAGTCGAGGTCAAAGTCCGCGCGGACCACGACGCGGTCCGTGACTCGCTGGAGTCGGTCGGTGCGACCCACGTCGAATCGGTCGAGCAAGAGGATACCTACTACGACGCGCCGGATCGCAATTTCGCCGAGACCGACGAGGCGCTCCGGGTCAGAGAGGAGCGCTCGGCCACACGCAGATCAGAGGGCAACGGGGGAGAGACGACCGACACCCGACTCACCTACAAGGGACCGCTGGTCGACAGCGACTCGAAGACGCGACAGGAGGCCGAGACTGCTGTCGTCGAACCGGACGAACTGCGCGATATCCTCGATGGACTCGGCTACGATCCCGCCGCGACCGTCCGCAAAGAGCGTGAACGATACACTGTCGACGGAATCTCCGTCACTCTCGACACCGTCGAGGGACTCGGCGAGTTCGTCGAAGGTGAACTCGAAACCGACACCGACATCGACGGTGCCCGCGACCGGATTGTGACGCTGCTGACGGATCTTGGACTCGATACGAACGAGCAGATTCGCACCTCTTATCTCGGCTTGCTGCTGGCCGATCGGTGACCGTCGTCTTTTCGCTTCCCGACGGCGATATTATCACGAGGCATAGTAATTGCCATCATTGTTTCCGAAAGTTATAGACCCGGTGCTGTCGAATGTTGGTGTAATGACCGAACGGAATATTCACGTCGAGCCGGCCGCGGCCAGAGCCGTCGAAGACCAGCATATCGAAATCGTCGAGCGAAAGGGGATCGGCCACCCTGACTCCATCTGTGACGGCGTCGCCGAAGAGGTCGCCCGGGCGCTCGCCCAGACGTACCTCGACCGGTTCGGGCGGTTGCTGCATTTCAACACCGACGAGACCCAACTGGTCGCGGGGACGGCCGCGCCGGCCTTCGGCGGCGGGGAGATGCTCGAACCGATCTATCTGCTGATCGTCGGCCGGGCAACCAAAACCTACGGCGGCGAGCGGATCCCGGCGGAGACGATCGCGGTCCGTGCCGCGCGGGAGTACCTCGACGAAACGTTCCCCCATCTCGACGTTGGAGCCGACATCATCGTCGATATCAAACTCGGTGAGGGCAGCGGAGACCTGCAGAACGTCTTCGGCGAGGAGGGGGCGGTCCCGATGGCCAACGACACCAGCTACGGCGTCGGCCACGCGCCGCTGACAGAAACCGAACAGATCGTCTACAACACCGAACACCGGCTGAACTCGACGTACTCCGACGAGAATCCGGTGGTCGGACAGGATATCAAGGTGATGGGCAAACGAGAAGGCGAACGGATCGACGTGACCGTCGCCGTCGCGATGGTCGACCAGTACATCGACGACCTCGAAAATTACAAGCAAGCCGTCGACGACGTTCGGGACTACGTCGAGGATCTCGCAACCGAATACACCGACCGCGACGTGACCGTCTACGTGAACACGGCGGACAACTACGACGAGGGGTCGATCTATCTGACGACGACCGGAACCAGCGCCGAGCAGGGCGACGACGGCTCCGTCGGTCGTGGCAACCGCGCCAACGGGCTCATCACACCGAACCGTCCGATGAGCATGGAAGCCACCAGCGGGAAAAATCCCGTCAACCATATCGGGAAGATATACAACCTCCTCTCGACGGAGATCGCCCAGTCCGTCGTCGAGGACGTCGACGGGATCAAACAGCTTCAGATGCGCCTGCTGAGCCAGATCGGCCAGCCCATCGATCACCCCCACGTCGCCGACGCACAAGTCCTCACCGAAGAGGAGGTCACGATCGAGGACATCCGTGAGGATATCGCCGATACCATCGACGACGAACTCGAGAACGTCACCGATATCACCGAGCGTGTGATCGAAAACGAACTCTCGACGTTCTGATCCTGTCTCGGGGCCGCCTTCTACCACGGGCTGATCAAAGCGCGTTTATTCACTCGCAGGCTACGGGCAGCTATGCACCCGCCCGGAGCAGGCACGATCCTCGTTCGGTACGGCGAGATCGGGATCAAGAGCCCACAGCTCCGCGGCCGGATGGAACGGCAACTCCAGGAAAACCTGCTCGCGGTTCTCGACGACCGCGGATTCGACGCCGGGGTGACCCGCGAGAACACGCGGCTGTACGTCGAGACGACGCCGGCACGGATCGACGCGGTGACCGCGGCCGTCACGGACACCTTCGGCGTCGTCTCGGCCAGTCCAGCCCGCCGGGTCGATCCGACGCGGGAGGCGATTCTGGACGCTCTCGCCGAGACAGCCCGCGAACACTACGACGGTCAACCGTACGCGGTTCGCGCTGATCGCGCCGGCCCGAAATCTGCCCACCCCTTCACCAGTCCGGACCTCGAACGCGAGGGCGGCGATGTCGTCGGAACCGTCGCCCGCGAGGCGGACATCGAACCGGCGGTCGATCTCGATGACCCCGAACTGACCTTCGCGGTCGAGTGCCGGCAAGACGACGCGTACGTCTTTCTCGACCGCCGAAGTGGCCCCGGCGGGCTCCCGCTCGGGACGCAAAAACCGCTGGTCGCGTTACTCAGCGGCGGGATCGATTCGCCGGTCGCGGCGTGGCTGGCGATGAAACGCGGCGCGCC
>JBLGCM010000119.1:0-5466 GCA_047617345.1 Natronomonas sp.
TCACGATATCGGAGTCACCGTTGCGCGCCGTCTCCAGCGCCGCACCAGTCCCCTGAGCGACGGCATCCACTTCGGCACCGAACACGTCGGTAAACGCCGAGTTCACCTCGTCGAGCAGACCGGTATCGTACGTGCTCGTCGTCGTGGTGAGCGTCAGTGTCTCGTCGACCACCGAGCCCTCGCCGCTGTTGTCTTGACCCGTACAGCCGGCCAGCGCCGCAGTCGTTCCCCCTGCAACTAGTCCCAGAAACGTCCGTCGTTGTACCATACTAGATACAACGCTTGATCTCGACTCACTTCAGTGTTTCCTCGAGGGGACATAGCAAGATATTGTCAACTCGGCCAATATTCTTACCGAGCGGGCGTCTACGCACGGTCATGGCTTCGGAGGGTGACCAGCCAGCGGAGAGCCGTGACCGGGTCGAGACTGGCAAGTTCGTCAGGTCGCTGTTTGCCGGTCTCGCCACTCCGGACCAGCGGCTCATCCGTCACGCCGGCTACATTCTCTGCCAGACCGCTCACTCGAACGACCAGCTACGGCCGGCGATCATCAACGGACTCGCCCAGTGGGCCGCCCGTCAGGACCACCACGAGGCTGTCCTTCGCACGCTGGCGACGATCCAGAACCGGTACGACGCGACGGTGAAAAAAGCCCTTCTCAACGCGACGGACCGCCGGCAGGCGGGCCTGCTGTACAACCGACTGACGACGATTCGTCCCTGGGACGTGGCCTTCGAGGCTGATGACTCCGGCGAGGGCGAGACGCTCGTCGATGTCGGCGGATCGGGCATGATCCGCGTTCCTCGGGAGTTTCTGGACCGCGTCACGGAATCGGAAGTCGAGACCGACGCGACAACTACGCCGCAGAACGCGCATCTCCAGACGAGTAGTCCGGATCAGCAGCGCAACTGGACCCACTGGCCCCGGCGCAAGCAACTGGCCGAGATGGCACACGGCGAAGAGTTCGCCACAGTCGAGGCGCAGAGCAAGTTCGACGAGTTCGAGTTCCTCGGCCCCGAAACCGAGACGCGGTACAGTCATTCTGTGCGCACGCGTACGCTCGAAGGGAGCCAAGAGGACGTGGCCATCGTCCGCCTGTACCGCAGCCAGGCGGACGGAGCGTTCGAGCGCGCGCTGGGCGAACGGATCGACGACTGGTCGGCGACCGACACGCCGGGAATCGTTGGCATCGCCGACTGGGGTGACTCGCCCCGTCCGTGGGCGGTCACCGAGTTCACCGAACAGACCCTCTGGGAGCGGGGGAAGCTGACCCCGGAGGAAGGGCTCAAAACGGCGCGCGATCTCACGGCCTCGTTGGCCCAACTCCACCAGCGTGACCGGATCCACGGCGGTATCGACCCGCACTGTGTCCGGTACACGCCGGCGATTTTCGGCGACCGACCGCAACCGATGATCGACAACGTCGGACTGATTCCGGTCTACCGCCGGTTCGACAATCCCGCCTCGTACACCGACCCGCGCTACGCCGCTCCCGAGTATTTCACCGAATCACACGGGAATATTAGCCACACGACGGATATCTATCAGCTTGGGATGACCCTGTACAGCGCTTTCACCGGCGATCCGCCGTACGAGGGCGACCTCTCGGAGCTCCGCCGGCAGATTCTCCAGGATCGACCGCTCGGCCTCAGTCCCGACAATCCGGACCTACCCGGCGGTATCGGCGAAGTCTTGGCGAAGGCGACCGCTCGCGAGAAGATGGCCCGCTACGAGACGGCGACGCAGTTCCACAGCGCTGTCCGTAACGTCTGCGACTCGCTGTTAGAGTGAACTCGTAACGGGGGAGAGGGCCCCTCGCTACGACGGGCAGGTACAAGTGGGTGACCTGCCCAAACACGTATCGTGTCTACCGCGGGTTTCGGCAGGACTGGATGCCGAACACCCGAGTTGCGACCGACTGGGTTCGTGACTGGTCAGGCAGTCTACGGATTGACAGGTGTCCCGTTGTTTTTCGAACGATGCTGTTCTGTCCAACGCCGTTCGGTATTATTTCTGTTCTGTCTGCTTCGCCTGCATTTTTAGTCCAACACCAAACTATTTAGAAGTTTCGCTGAACGAATATTGTTATCTTTTAGGAAACTTAGGGATATTTCAGAGAATCAGCCGCTCAGTGTTTCGGTAACGAGCGATACTGTTCGTTTGTGCGGAAATTGTCGACGTGACGTACGTTTATTGCACACCCGCTCGAAGGACCGGTATGGACGTACGAGAAGCAAGTTCGCAGGACCGACCAGCTATCAGAGATGTCGCTCGGCGTTCGCTGCAGACGTCGTATTCGCTGACACCGTCGGCGATCAACGGCGCAGTCGAGGAGTGGTACGACGAAAATCGACTGAAAGATATGCTCTCCGACGACGATAAGCTGTTGCTCGTCGCGGACGTAGACGGCCAGGTTGTCGCGTTCACCGAGAGCTATCGCACCGACGAAAACACCGCGGAACTGCTCTGGTTGCACGTCGATCCCGATTACCGGGGGGAAGGATACGGCGAAGTGCTCTACGAGCGGACGCGGGATCACCTGGCCGACCTCGGCGTGACGAGCATTCAGGCGCGCGTGCTCGCGGACAACGCCGGCGGGAACGCGTTCTATCAGAACGAGGGGCTCTCCAAGGTCGGCGAAGAGGAGGTCGATATCGACGGGACGACCTACGTCGAGAACGTCTACGCCGAGGTCGGCCAGGAGGGCATCGAGCAGTTCGATCTGGCCGGGGAGACGGTCTTCATCGACCACGACAACACCGAACAGGGATCGATCGCGCCGTTCCGAGTGATCTACACCGAAGAGGACGGGAGAGAGATCTACGGCTACTGGTGTACGAAATGCGAGAACCCGGCCAACGCCATGGACGCGATGGGGCGGATCCAGTGTGACAACTGCGGCAACGCCCGGAAGCCGACCCGATGGGACTCGGCGTATCTGTGAGGATCGAAGCCCTCAATTATCCGTCTGTCTAACCGCGGGTTGTATGAGACGATCCCCTGATCGCCGACGGCTTCTGCGCGCCGGCGGTGCCGCGACGATTATCGCCCTTGCTGGCTGTTCCGATCTGTTCGGCGGCAGTACCGACTTCGACGACGGGGTGCCCGACGAAGTCGCCACCCACCTCGAAACCGCGAACAACGTCGACGGTTCGATCACTGATCTGACCGGCGAGAGCTCGGTAACGATTGATGTCGGACCCGGCGGCGACCTCGCCTACGATCCTGCACTCGCCAGCATCGACGCTGGCACGACCGTCACCTGGGAATGGCAGACTACCGGCCACACAGTCACGAGCGACTCGACGCCGGGAGAGGCGGAATTCGACGCCGACGGCGACGAACACGCCGTGACGTTCGACGAACCCGGAAATGTGCTGTACTTCTGTGGCCCACACCAGGGCCAGGGCCACCTCGGCGCGCTGATCGTCGAGTGAGTGGTTTTGGGTCGCTGCCTTGTCGAGCTAGTTACGCTGGCAACAAATACATCTCGACACTAACCCCGTGTTATTGCGGGAGATATCGGCCATCGTGTGAACGATAACCGAAGCATTAAATCCTATGTGGTTTCAACGCCAGCCTGAAGCAAATGTCCCGAATAGATCGTGACCGACGAAAGTTCTTGGCGGCGGGTAGCACAGCGGCGGCGATATCGCTCGCTGGCTGCAGTAGTGTGATACTTAATAGACTCGGTGGTGGTGGACACGGCGACGAAGAAGAGGAAGAAGACGGCGGTGGCGGCGGTGGCGGCGGTTCGGACCGGGGCGAGAACGTTCCCGAAGAGGTTCACACGTTCCTGACGGACAACGACGCGAACCTCTACGAGGGCGAAGCATCGGATCAGACCGGGTCCGACGAGGTGACAATCTCGGTTGGCGCTGGCGAAGGGTTCGCGTTCGATCACCCCGCGGTTCTCGTCGATGCGGGGACGACGATTGTCTGGGAATGGGTCGGCGGCCAACACAACGTCGTCTCAGCCGATTCGAGCGCAACGGAGTTCCGCAGTGGTGACGCAGAGCAGGGCAGCGATATCACGTACTCCCGGACCTTCGAGGAGAGCGGCAACCAGCTGTACTACTGTGACCCGCACACCGCGGTCGGAATGTACGGAGCAGTGATCGTCGAATGACGGCTCTGCCGGCAACAACGTGGGACGACAATCACGGACCAACACATGAGTACTGAAGATCCAAGCGACACAGACGAGGGCCGACACCCCTACGAGACGGATGACTCGTTCCATCCGATGGGCGAGCAGTGGGAAGATCGCATGCGCGAGGAGCTCGAGGACACCGACTACGACGCGGACCTCGGGATGGAGATGGCGCGTGACGCCCAGCGTCTCGTTGCGGGCGAACTAACCGAAGAGGAGTTCTACGCGGAGTATCACGACGACGTCAAACAGGAGTTCGAGACCGACGAGCGCCCGATCTTCGACGACCTCGAAGGCGTCGACCTCGACGAGTTCGAGGACGAATCGCTGCTCGAATCGCTGGCCGATGTCGATTTAAGCGCCGACGATGTCTCGCGGCGAGACATGATGAACAAGATGGGCGCGGCCGGCCTGTTCCTCGGCTACAGCGCCTTCGCGACCTACGACGACGGTGGCGGCGACGAGGTGCCACAGTTGGTCGACGGCGTCCGCCCGGCCGACGCAGACGAGCGCGCACACCGCTGGGGCATGACAATCGACCTCGACCGGTGTGACGGCTGTCTCGCCTGCGTCACCGGCTGTATCGACGAAAACGGAACCTCGACCGGTGCGAACTGGATGTACGTCTTCACCTACGAAGACGAGCAGTCCGAATCCGAGAACCCGAACCAGTTGGTGCGTCCGTGCCAGCACTGCTCGAACGCGCCGTGTGCGAAGGTCTGCCCGGTCCGCGCGCGACACACGCGATCGAAAGACGGGATCGTGCTCACGAACTACGAGGTCTGTATCGGCTGCCGATACTGTCAGGTCGCCTGTCCGTACGGTGTCAACTACTTCCAGTGGGGCGACCCCGACGTCGAGATGGATCAGCTCAGCCACGTCGACATGACGCCCGGCGAGGTCCGCAACCTCGATCCGGGCGACGGAGAGACCTACGGCGGCGCGACCTACGCGGCCGAGGGCTCCGAGCGGCTGAACGAACTCCAGGACGCCAACGACCACGTCTACGACGGCCGTGGCTGGTGGGTCGACAGCCGACCCCCAATCGGGACGATGGGCAAATGTACGTTCTGCCCGTCCCGACAGGACAATACGACCGGCGATACGGAAGGCAGTGAGAAAGGCACGGTCGCCTGTATGGACGCCTGTGACGCACAGGGCATGAGCGCGATTCACTTCGGCGACCTCGACGCCGAGGTCGGCGACGACTACGACCGCCCTGTCCGGTATCTCGAAGAGCGACAGGCCAAAGCCGACACGGAGGACCGCACCAACAAGTTCGACGCGAACCTGACTTTCGACGAGTTCGGGAG
>JBLGCM010000120.1:0-5452 GCA_047617345.1 Natronomonas sp.
GTTCACCCGAGGCCGTGTTGTCCAGTTGTTCGACGCTAACATCGAACGACAGTGCCTGCGTCAGATCGCCGGTGTACTCGAGGCAGCTTGCGCCCCGCTGATCGGACGGGCCGGCTATCTCGCCGGTCGCGGGATCGACCAGCGCTGGCTCCTTCCGGGTGCAGACCTCCTCGGCATACGGACAACGGGGGTGGAACGAACAGCCAGACGGCACCTCGATAAGATCCGGCATCGTTCCTGGGATCGTCTTCAGGCGGTCGACACCGGTTCCAATGCGCGGAATCGAGGCCATGAGCCCCACCGTGTAGGGGTGTTTCGGATCGTAGAACAGTTGGTCGACAGGTGCTTTTTCGACCGGCTGGCCGGCGTACATCACAACGACGCGGTCACACAGTTCCGCGATGACACCGAGGTCGTGCGTGATGAGTTGGACCGACGTGTCGAACTCCTCGCTGAGAGTCTCCAGTTCGCCGAGAATCTTCGCCTCCGTCATCACGTCCAGCGCGGTGGTCGGTTCGTCCGCGATCAGCAGATCAGGATCACAGGACAGCGCCATCGCGATCACCACCCGCTGTTGCATCCCGCCGGAGAACTCGTGAGGGTAATCGGAGTACCGCGTCTCCGCGTCGGGAATGCCGACTCTATCCAGTAGTTCAATCGTGCGCTCTTTGGCCTCCGCATCGCTGTAGTCCAGATGGTGACGGATCGCCTCCGAGATCTGCTCGCCGACGGAGTATACCGGGTTGAGCGCGGTCTGAGCGTCCTGAAAGATCATCGCGATCCGGTTGCCCCGAATCCGCTGAATGGCCTTTGTCGGTGCCCGAAGTAGCTCAATGTAGCTTCTGTCGCCGTCTTTGACGATGAAATCGTGCTCCTCGATCAGTCCGATCTCGGACCCGTAGCCGCTTTCGAGGACGTCTCGGAGGTCGAACGCGCCGGTAGGGAGATCCGTTGGATCGTCGTCTGCATACCGCACGTCACCGGTCAATTCCTCGCCGGATACCCCCGCTGCGTCCAGCGACGACGCCACCTCCGAAAGATCGGTCGTCCGCTGAAGCTCCTCGAAGTCGATAACACTGTCGGGGAAATCCGCCTCGAACGCCGCGACGGCGTCCTGATCGTAGAAGCGAATCGCACCGCTTTCGATCTGTCCCGGATCCTCGATAAGCCGGAGCAGGGACAGCGCGCTTACGCTTTTCCCAGCTCCACTCTCGCCGACGATTCCGAACTGTTCGCCGCGTTCGATCTGGTAGGAGAGGCCGTTAACAGCCCTTACAACGCCATCAGTGGTGTAAAATTTGACCGTCAGATCGCTGACTTCGAGCAGTGTCATCCGCCACCACCTGCGGCATCGAGCTCTTCGCCACCCTGCGCATCGAGCGCGTCGTTGATCGCGTCGCCGATCATATTCATGGCCATCACGAACAGGAACAGCATCAGGCCGGGGAAGACCGTAACCCAC
The DNA here is from genome assembly GCA_047617345.1 of Natronomonas sp. Lineage (GTDB taxonomy): Archaea > Halobacteriota > Halobacteria > Halobacteriales > Haloarculaceae > Halovenus. The sequence continues at coordinate 1,463 of JBLGCM010000120.1, forward strand.
CAGCGGACCCACCCGCGGGCGCTGAGGACCGTGCTTTGCTCGGCGTTGATCATCGTCCCCCACTCGGCCGTTCCGGTCGGGAAGCCAACGCCGAGGAATCCGAGAGCGGCCACGCCGATGACGACGGTCCCGATGCTGAGCGTCGCCTGAACGATCACCGGTGCGATTGCGTTCGGAACGACGTGACGGAACAGCACGCGGCGGTCGCGACCACCCAGCGCCTTCGCTGCAAGGACGTACTCGTTCTGTTTGACCTTCAGAATCTCACCACGCATGAGTCGAGCGTACGTCGCCCAGCTAGTCGCGGCGAACGCGATTACGAGTTGCCAGTATCCTTTCCCGAGCATGGAGACGATGACAATCGCCAGAATGAGCCCCGGGAATGCGAAGACCATGTCGACAAACCGCATCAGTGCGCCGTCGATTTTGCCGCCGAAATAGCCGGAGACAGCACCGTAGACCACGCCGAACGTTCCGGACAGTGCCGTCACGATCAGTCCGATTGTCACGCTATACCGCGCACCGGCGATCACTCGTGAGAAGACATCCCGGCCGAGGATATCGGTCCCCATCGGGTAATCGAGCAGTGAGCCGTCAGACCACGGCAGGAAACTCGGCGTCGCGTAGTTCTCCACGGTGCCAGCAACGAACTGCGCACTCGGGTCGTACGGCGTAATAGAGATCGGCTGGACGGTAACACCGAAGACTCGAATCGGCTGTGCAAAGATCGCCAGAAGCGCCATCAGGAACACGATTGTCCCCCCGATGAGCGCGAGCCGGTCCCGGACGATCTCTCGCCCGACTTTCCGCCATCTGCTCTCGAGTGTCGTCTCCTCGTCATCACTCCAGTCGGACAGCTCGTCTCGCTGTTCGACTGCATCGGCGTCGAACCCGCTGATGTTGATTCGTCCTCGTTGTGTTGACATAGTTAGTATTCGTCCCTAATTCGTGGATCGAGAAGCGCGTACATGATGTCCGCGAGTAGATTCGCGAGTACGATTGCGACACCGGTGAACAGCGTGATAGCGAGGATGAGGTTGACCTCCTGGTTCAGCGCCGCATAGATGAATGCGGTTCCGAGACCGGGCCAACTGAACACCTGCTCGACGACGACTGATCCCGCGACGATCCCGGCAGTCAGAAACGCCGCGACCGTAACCACGGAAATCAGCGAGTTCCGAAGCACGTGTTTGAGAATCACGGTTCGCTCCGGCAGCCCCTTTGCACGCGCCGCGGTCACGTACTCTTTGTTCATCTCCTCGACCATCGACGTACGCATGATCCGCATCAAGTTTGCTGCCGCGGCCGATCCGATAGTAATGCCCGGGAGGAACAGCCACTTGAGCGTCTTCGGCGAGAGCAACGGCGTCTGTGGCGTGCTCGCGCTGAAGACATCGAGTTGTGCCGCGAACAGCCCGAGCAGCATCAGCCCGAGCCAGAAATTCGGGATCGAAATACCGGTCAGGGCGACGAACCGCCCGACGTCGTCGCCGAGTTTCCCCTTTCGGATGGCGGAGTAGATGCCCGTCGGGATGGCGATCACCAGCGCGATCACCCAGCCGTACAGGCCGAGTAGAACCGTTTCCTGCCAGCGCGAGCCGATAATCTCTCCAGCGTCTTGGCCCCGGGTGTACACCTCGCCGAAGTCGCCCTGGACGGCCCCTCCGAGCCAGTCGAGATACTGGATGTAGATCGGGCGGTCGTAGCCCAACTCCGCGCGCAGTGCAGCTCTATCCGCGGCCGTCGCGTCGGGGTCGAGGCCGATGATAATGTCGACGATATCCGTCGGGGTAAGGTGAACGAGCCCAAACGTGATTATCGACACCCCCACCATAATCGGGATAGAGACTAACACACGCCGAGCGATAAACCGTCGAAGACTCATGATTAACTGAAATTGAGACGGTGTCTATTCGTCCCGGTCGATATACGCGATCAGCTCGTCGTACGGTGCGTAGAGCCCGTAGGTCAGGAAGTCCCGCCGGTCGGGATACGCGTTGTAGCCTTCGATAGCAGGCCCGGCGACGACGACATTCATCGAGAAGTCGATAAACGTGTTCCCAACTGTCTCCGAGACGTTCTGCCAGACTTCCTGGTACGCTTCTTGCCGAGCGCTGACGCTCTGCACCGCGTCGAGGGAGAAGCGTGCCTCGTCGACAGCGTCGATGAAGTCGAAGGTATCCGGCGGGTGGAAGAAATTACAACAGCCCTGATAGCTGTCCGGGTGGTGCAGTCCACGGACGTAGCCGTCCGGGTCGAACCCGGCAGTGAGGCCGAGCGTTGCTGTAGCGTTTCGCTCCGCGTAGTCGTCTTCTTTCCCCGCAGCTAGGTCCTGCACGAACCACGGGTCGAGGGCTGCTGGAAGCTCGACCTCTGCCTCGAACGCGTCGGTGTCATCGAGCGCTCCGGCGATCAGTTGCACCTTCTGCTGGCGGGGCTGATCGTCGGAGTTGGTTTCGAGCGTCAGCGAAACCGGCGTGTCGACATCAGCGTCGTTGACGAGCGATTCCGCTTCGTCCGGCTGTGCTTCGACCGGATACGCCCAGTCAGCACTCTCACCGACGTCGCCGTAGTCGCCAGAAATCGCGGGGCCAGCAGCGGGTTCCGGGAACGGGAGTCGTGCCGGCGTTGCCCAGCCGTCCTCGACAGTCTCGACGATTTGCTGGCGGGGAATCATCTGCTGGAGGGCCTGGCGGACCTCCTGGTTGCTCAGCGCACCGCCGTCGACGACGGGAACCTGCATGAACTGGAAGCCGGTCGAAGTGGCCGCAGTGACTCGATAGTCGCTGAACTCCTCGTTTTGCTGGAACGTCGTCTGGTCTTCGGCCGGCAGGTCGTACGCCATATCAATCGACTCGTCCCGAAGGGCCGCGACCCGCTGGCTCGCGTTCTGCTGGAACCGAACGTTGATCTCATCGATGACGGGGGCCTCCGGGAACTCGTCCGGACCGTCCCACCACTCCTTGGCGTCGAGGCCGACTTCTTCGAGCCAGTAGTTATCCGTCCGCGTGAGGACCAGCTGGCGGCCTTCCTCGACGGTGTCGATTTCGTACGGGCCGGTCCCGATCGGAGTCGGGCCACCGCCGCGCGGATCCAGGTCGCCCGGTGCAACGTCCATGTGCTCGGAGGGGAAGATACCGAACACGGGCTGAATCGAAGTGTCAGCAATGGCGTCTGCCTCGACGGCGTAGAACTCGACATCGTAGCCGTCCATTCCGTCGGTCGCCCGGGCGTGGAGGAACGAGTCGAACTGCTGGCCTTCGTTTGTACTCCCGACGACCCGGTCGTACGAGCCAATAATGTTCCCGGCGGTGAGTTCTTCGCCGTTGTGGAACGTGATTCCCTCGTGGACAGACGCCTCGATTTTCGTTCCGTAGGTACCGTCGTCGACGGCGTCGCCGGACTCGTTGCGTGTCAGAACACGCATCATATCACCCTCGCCGAGGTCGCCGTTGGCGACCGCCGCGACATCGTCGGGGTGGCGGCCGAGAACGAGATTGCTGTCGCCGAGATCGAAGGTGGCTGTTCCCGTCTCGGCGTCGACGTTGTCGATTTCGTACTCCGCCATATACTCCGTGTAGTCCTGGGGGAACGAGACGTCCTGTGCGTCGGTGACCTCGAACGACGAGGCCATCCAGTTCAGGTACTCCCCGGAGGGCGTCGCGACACGGAGGAAGTCGTACACCGTATTGAGAACCGTCGAATCGTCTGCCTGTGTTGACTGCGCGTAGTCGTAGTTCCCGATGGCCTGTCGGGAGAGTGCGAACTCGAGGGTTCCCCCCTCCTGGATCTCCTCGAGATCAGCCTGCTCTTGGTCTGTCGCCTCGTCTGGATCTGCCTCCTCTTCTTCCCCACCGAAACAGCCAGCAGCGGTGGCGGCGACTCCGGTTGCTGCGAGACCTTGGAGAAGTCGGCGTCGGTTGAGTTCCGGTGCGCGTCCGTTCGAGTGTGATGATGATACCATGAGTGTGTCTGGGTAGTCGCGTTTTG
>JBLGCM010000121.1:0-5444 GCA_047617345.1 Natronomonas sp.
CCGCGGGAATCGACGATTCGGAGAGTTTCTCGGCGACGAATTCGACGACCTCTTCGGTCGCGAGCATCCCCGTTTTGACCGCTCCGACATCGAAGTCGTCCCTGACGGCGTCGTACTGCGCCTCGATTTCTTCGAGCGGGAGCAGGTGTGTGCTCTGGACGCCGCGAGTGTGCTGTGCGGTAACGCTCGTGATGACGCTCGTCCCGAACGCGCCGCCGGCTTCGATAGTCTTCAGATCCGCCTGGATCCCCGCGCCGCCGCCGGAGTCGCTCCCCGCAACAGTGAGGACGACCGGCGGTTCGACGGGTGCCCGTTGTCGAGTCATGTGGTGAGCTATTACCGTCACATACAAATCGGTGGTGGATAGCTATTCGGTGCTGGCCACCTCCCCCTCTTGGAGGTCGATTCGCTGGATCTGGACCTCGACGCCGGGTTGGTCGCTACTACCGACGGACTCGTAGGGGCCATCGACCTGCTTTTGGCCGGCCGAATACGGGCCCGCGTAATCGAATCGCTCGTTGCCGTTGGTCTCCTGATGTGCGACGATTCGTATCGACTGCCCGTCCGCTAACTCTCGGTCGACCGGGATGACGATATCCGAGTGGGTCCCTGGTTCGAGATACCCCGTTCTGCCGAGCAACTCCCCGTCGACGCCCTCGTCGTCGTAAATCGCGACGTAGCCGCCGTCGGAGAGCGATACCTCTTGGATGCCGTAGACGTTGTTCTGATCGGCCGTCACCCCGATCGCGGAAATCGAGGCCACCGGCGAGGCGAGCAGCACCATGAACACGTACGCGATAGTCACCATCACGGCGGCGTGTTTCGCGCCGTCGCGCAGCGATCCCTCGCCGAGTTGCCCCGCGATAAAGCCCGCGAAGGCCGCCTGAATCATCGCGCCGTGGAAAAAGACCAGCGAGTACGCCGCCTTGTCGACGCTGCCGAGTTGATCGAACCCCGTCGATCCGCTCGGCAACCGGCTCACGCTATCGCTCGTCGGCGCGGGGACGACATCGGGAAGGCTCGGAATGAGCACCTGATTGATCGCTGCGACGATGATCAAAAAGACGAAAAACGAGACGTAAATGACGACGAGATAGGTCATCATTTGCTGGCTGCGTTGACGGCGGAGTTTCACCTCGGCGCGAGCCTGTTCGCCGGCGATGCGCAACACTGGGCCCATGTTGCCGCTGGCCCGCATCGCGTTGGTCAGAAGCGTCACCACTCGCGTCACGGCCGTCGTTCGGACGCGTCGACCGAATCGAACCAGCGCATCGCCGATGTTCGAGCCGTATTCGAGGTCGCGCCAGATCCGCTCGATCTCCGGCGAGAGCACGCCGAGGTCGCTCCCCCGGAGTCGCTCGAACCCCTCGACGACGGACATCCCGGCCTCGTTCAGACTGGCCAACCGTTCGAGCAATTCCGGCATCGCGGCCTCGATGTGGTTCAGCCGTCGCCTGTAGTACTCCCTGACTATCGCGTAGGTGATAAGCACGAACAGCGCCGACTGAATGACGACATCGTCGAGGATGCGTGTCGTCACCCCCTCTGCCTGAAAGGCCACCGGCATCCGCACGAGCATGACGACGAGAGCGATGGGCACCGTCACCCACAGCAGTTTCGTCGGGTCCCAGAGGAAGGTCCGCAGCGGGTTACGAAGCCACTTCTTGATCCGGATCAGGCGGTCGTACAGTTCGAGCATCCGCCAGTTGCCTCTCTTCGGGCCGTCGACGGTCCCACCGTCTGCTCGGGTGGACGTTGTCGCCGGCCGCGCGTTCGTCGGCGTCGACGTTTCGAGGTGGTCGAGGATGTCCGTCCCGGTCCCCCGAGCGATTCCGAGTTCGTCGAGTTTCTGCTGGAGGATTAGCGCAAAGCCAGCGTTGCCCAGCGGAATCATCAGGTAGATAATCAGCATCAACAGCAGCAACGTGTCCGCGACGAGCAGCCCGAAAACGAGTAGGATGGTAATCAAAAAGAGCGTCCCCGCGACGAGGACAGTCACGTACATCTCCGCGATCGTCGCGAGCAGTTCCAGCACCTCCTCCTGTCGCTCCTCCTGTTCGTCGCGAAAGCGCTCGTACTGCTCTCTGAAAAAGGTCGGCAGATCGCTCCCGCTCTGGAGAATGCTGGTCATGTTCTCCGCGAAGGTTTTGAACTGCTCGCTGGGCGTTCGCCGAGCCATCCGGCGTAGCGCGCTGATCATATCGCGCCCGAACAGATCCATCTCACGGACGGCGACGTTCATCTCGTTGGCCGTCTCGCCGTAGACGGCTCGGTTGCGCGCCAGCGTCCGCAGTATCTGCGGGAACTCCATTCCGCCCCGGGACAGCGCGTACATGAACGCGGTCGTCCGCGGTAGTCCCTCCTCGATGCCCTGGGATCTGACCGCGGCGGTGCTGGCCGGCAGTTGCCAGCGGAAGACGTAGGAGAGGACCGCGCTGGTGACTCCGAGCGCGAGACCGCCGACGAGCAACACTAGCCGACGCCCCTCCGGGCTGACGACCAACACGAAATCCTCCGTCAGGCCGAGCGGATCGGTGATCGTATCGGGGAGGCCGGCGAGTGCACGGACGAGTGGTTCGAGCACGGCGAGAACGCCCGCGACGGCGTACGCACCGAGGATACTCCCGGCGACGACGGCCATGAGCGAAAACAACAGCGTCTTCGTTGCGTAGGTCCGGTACGTCTCCGTCGCGTAGGCGGCTTCGAGCCGTCGCTTTCGCGTTTTGTCTTCCGAGACGAACCGCGAGAAGAGGACGCGACTGACGCGGTTGAGTATCTTTTCGACTCTCGGGCTGAACTTTCCGAGGATCCAGGCACCGACGAGTGCCAGACCGAGCAGACTGGGAAGCGGCCAGAGCGGGATCATGCTGTTTCGTCGAGTTCGACGCCCCTGTCTTCGATCCGGCGCATGACCTCCTCCGAGTCGGCGTAGTACTTGTTTACCATCGCGGTGAACCGCCGGTAGTCGTTGACGCCGTTTTCCTGCAGGTACTTCAGGAATCGCCGGCGGTTCCGTAGCTCTTCGAGGAGTTCCGACTGACTCCAACCGCGCTCCTCGCGGATCTCGTCGAGCAGCTCCGAGTTGTTCTCCGAGAAGGTATCGCCGGTCGACTCCCACGAGTAGGTGTTCGAGTAGTCCAGTTCGCCGGTCCGCTGGTCGATCCCCTCGATTTCGGCGATGGTCTTCGCACGACGAACTCGCTTGTCGTCCGTCCGTCCGAGTACCTGCACCCAGAGAATGTCGAGTGAGGTCACCATCGGCCGCGGGACGTTGATCGGTTCGTTTTCGAGTCGGTTGATGACCGTCTGTACCGAGTCTGCGTGCATCGTCGAGAAGGTGGTGTGGCCCGTGTTCATCGCTTGAAACAGCGTAATGGCCTCCTCCCCGCGAACTTCCCCGACGATGATGTACTCCGGACGGTGGCGCAGCGCCGACCGGAGCAGATCGTACATCGTGATGTCCGAATCACCCATCCGCTCGCGGGTCACCGATGACAGCCAGTTATCGTGATACAGCGAGAGTTCGCGAGTGTCCTCGATTGTCAGTACCTTCGACCGCGGCGGGATGAACATCGAGATGGCGTTCATCGAGGTGGTTTTCCCTGCGGCCGTCCCGCCCGCGAAGATCAGCGAGCGGTTGTTCTCGATAGCCAGCCACATGAAGGCGAGTATCTTCCGGTCGACGGTGCCGTACTCCAGCAGATCGATGGGAGTGAACGGCTCCTCGGCGTACTTCCGAATCGTAAACGCAGATCCCCTCGGCGTCACTTCCTCGCCGAGCGCGAGTTCGATCCGCGAACCGTCCGGCAGCGTCGTCGAGACGACAGGATCGGAGACGGAGACGTGCCGGCCGGAGCGCTGGGCGAGTTGGATGACGAAATCCGACAACTCCTCACCCTCGTAGACGATGCTCGTCTCGATATCGGTGTACTCGTCGTGATAGACGAACACGGGGAGGTCGGGCCCGTCACAGGAGATGTCCTCGATGTGTGGATCGTGCATCAGCGGATCGAGGCGGCCGTACCCCTGGAAAGCCCGATAGAGGTAGTAAAACAGTCGGTAGAAGCTCTCGTCGGAGACGTCGACGCCGTACTCTTCGATCCGGTCGATCAGTTCCTCCCGGAGGGCGTGTTCGGGTGTGTCGGCGATTTCCGTGCGATACAGCAGCGGACCGCGGATATCCTCGAACAGTCGGTCGAGTAGTTCCTGCTCGAACTCGGTCAACTCCGGTTCGACGACGTAGTAGCGGTGTTCGGTCTCCTCGGGATAGTAGTTGATGGAGATGAAGGCAAACGGCGCGTTGACCCAGTATCGCTCGACTTCCTCGTGGCCCTCCAAGCCGTCGAAGGTGACGAGTTTGCCGTGACGTTTGGGGTCGTAGTCGGTCGGCGAGATCGACGAACCGGTCAACGCTCGGGCGGTCTGTGTGAGCCATTCGGTGATCCCGCCGGACTCCTCGGTGCCGTCCGTGAGCGTTCGCTTCCGATCAGCTGACTCGTCTTTTGCCATGGTTTGTTCTCCGAACCGACCCACCGCAGCGTGGATATGCTCGTTTACTCTGCCAAGTACTTAAATCGCACCCGGTCTCGGCGTTTGCTCTGCCCCGGTTCAACGCCCGTGTTCGACGCGCTCGGTTCGGAGCAGGACGGCCCCGAAGACGATCTGGAAAGCCAGACCGACCGGCAGCGTCGTTCCGATGTGACGGCGGACGAGCAGGACGTACGCGCCGGCGAGCAGGAGTCCGCTGGCGAGCAGCAACACTCCGAGCGTCTGCACCGGATCGAGTGAGAGCGACTGAACCCGGTCTTCGTCGAGATAGTACGCGACGCTGAACCCGAGCGCGACGGCGAAGACGGCCGTCCCGGCCAGCCAGAGATACGTGACGGTGGTTTCACCCGGATAGATCGGAAAGTCCAGAAAGCCCCAGACCCACAGCGGACGCGAGCCCGGTAGGTCGATCCCGGGCAGAAAGAAGAGATTGACGGCGTGAAACCAGAAGAAATAGCCCGAGGCTTCCGCGCGAGCAACCCACGTGACCGCCCACGGTGCCAGCCCGCAGAGCCACGTCGACAACACCGCGAGCTCACCGGCGTACTCGGAGCGAACCCACATACAACTCCCCGGGGAGCCCCGGCGGTAAAAACTGTCGCTGTCCGCGTTCAGAGATTCGCCCTGATATATGCGGCGAGTTCCTCGATGACCGCCCGGTCGTACGTCCAGAACCCCTCCCACTTCGCGTCCCCTCGCTCGATTGCGAGCAAAGCGGCGCTGCGCTCGCTCGTTCGATCCGGCGGCGGTCGATAGAGAACGAACCACGAGCACTCGAAGTCGTCTTTTCTGCCGCCGTGCATCGTCACGTCGAGTTCGCTCGTGGGTCGCCAGTCGGGTTTCCCGTAAACGTGTACGTCGACGTCTGTACTCGACACTTTCCGGTAGGCTCGACG
>JBLGCM010000122.1:0-5440 GCA_047617345.1 Natronomonas sp.
GTCGTGGCCGCGTTCCGGCAGTAGTTCGCGGCTGAGCATGTAGATGCCGCGCTGGTCGATGCCGCCGTAGGCGATATCGGCGTCGAGCGCTTTCACGTCGAGACTCTGCATCAACGAGTAGATCAACCCGCCGAGATTCGGGCTCTCGCTCTCGCGGACGACCTCGCTTCCGGCCCGCTGTGTGCGGGCGACGGTCGTCTCGGCGGCCATCCGGTATATCTCCATGGTGTACTCCTCGTCGAGTTGGAACTCCCGACCGCGGACGAAGTCGATCTGTTCTGGGTCGGCGCCCGTCGCCTCGATCATCCCGCGGATGGCCTCTTCGTAGTACTCGCTGCGGGCGTCGAGCAGGTCCCAGGGGCTCTTTTCGCTGTCGAGGTGGGCGTGCAGGTCGGCGATGAGCACCGTCACGTCGACATCGGCACGGATGAAGTCGGCGAGCTTTCGCATCGTCGTGAAGTGGCCGATGTGCATCTCGCCGGTCGGCGCGTAGCCGATGTAGGCGCTCGGCGAGTCCGTGAGCAGTGACTCCAGTTCCTCGTCAGTGACGACCTCCTCGGTGTAGCGCGTGACGAGGTCGTAACGCGTGTCTTCGTCCATACCTCCCCATCCGCCTGCGCTCGAATAAAAGATGCGTCTGTCGGCTGTCGCGGTCAATCGACGGGGGTCGTCTCGCGGTAGTCGCCAGCGTCGTTCGACGGCCGGTGAGTCCGCCGCGAGAGCGGCGCTCGTGGTTCAGGACTGCTCGTCACGCGTCCGCGAGAGCAGTCGCTTGGCGTTCTCCGCGGGCGGGACCGACCAGCGCCGGCCGACCGAGCCGACGAGCACCAGCACCGCGGCGGCCTCCTGTGGATCCGAGATCTGCTCGACGACGGTCCACGTGATCAGCGTGATCGTCGCCAGCACGACGGCGTATTTCAGTCCGGCCATCAGTTCGACACTGCGGATGTAGCCGGCGATGAACGAGGAGACCACCGCTTGAATCGTCACCGCGTGGAAGAAGACCATCGAGAGATATCCCGTCTCGATGTCGGCCCCGAACTCCTGTCCGGCGGCCTCCTCGCCGCCGCCCGTACTGCCGAGTGAGGCCATCGTGTCGAGAAACTGCACGCGGAGCAGTCCCATCACGGCCAGAAGCGTCAGGAACGTCATGATGATGATCACCATCTGCATCCGCGTTCGCGCCTTCCGTTCGCGGGCGATTTCGTCCTGGTTTTCCGAGGCCACCGCGGCCGTCGAGAGCACGTCTTGGATCTGGCTCGAGGCCTCCTGTGCTTCGCTGATCAGTTTGATCGTCCGTGAGAGCCGCGGCAGGTGGTACTTGTTGTTGAACTCTCGCAGCGCGTCTTTCAGGCTTGTCCCGTAGTTGACCTTCGCGTGTATCGCCTCGAACTCCTCGGAGAGTTTGCCCGAAGAGGTCTCCGAGACGATCTTGATCGACTCCAGGAGCGTCATCCCGGTGTCGTTTGCGCTTGCGAGTTTGCGCAGATTCTCCGAGAGGTTCCCGAGGACGCCCTTCCGCGAGAGGACGTTCCACTCGTGAAAGACCGCCAGCGGCAGTATGTTCAGATAGATCGGGAGATACATCCAGACGAAGGTTCCCCAGACGGGGCTGTCCTGAATCCCGTCGATTGAGGTGGGCACAGTGCCCGAGACGACCAGCCCGATCATGATCAACGCGGTCAGCGGCGCGGTGACGAGCAGAATCAGCTTCGGGTGGTCTTTGAAAAAGGTGTGTGGCGACCGGAGAATCTCCATCAGTTCGTGGGTCCCCTCGCGGCGTTTGATCTGAGCGAACACCTGTTTGTCGCCGGTGTACTCCTCGACCAGGCCGGGGTTGAACACGCCGATCCCTTCCTCGACGGTGAACGCCTCGTCGGCCTCGGGCCGCAGGTAGCCGTCACCGATTTCGTCCTGCGTGACCGTCGAGACCAGGATGAGGAAAGCGGCCCCGATCAGCGGGATCAGTCCGTACACCGTCCCGTTCAGCAGGAACCGGTCCAGTCCGCTGCCCATGATCCCCATGATCACGAGGATGATGATCAAAAGCAGGGGAAACAGCGACAGCGTCATGTACATCTCACCGAACAGCTCCAGGGTATCGAGCTGTTTTTCCTGCTCCTGCTGGGCCGTTCGGAGCTGTTTGTTCTTCTGGTCTTCGAGGAAGTCAGTCATGTCTCCCCCGGAGTCGACAATCGAGAGCATATCGGTCAGAAACTGCGAGAGCTCGTCACTGGGGGTTTCGAGCGCTTGATTCCTGATCGCCGTCCGGTAGTCGGTATCGAAATACTCCGTCTCCAGCACAATCGACTGGAACTCCTTCGCGACCTCGCCGTAGGTGTCGTCGGCTTTGGCCATCGCCCGCAGAATCTCCAGTTGGTTCATACCGCCGACCGACAGCGCGTACATAAACGAGACCGAGTCCGCGAGGAGAATGTTGATTTCGCGTTTGCGAGCACTGGCCCGGAAATACGGGACCGACACGAGCGAGCCGAATCCGATGACGAAGCCGATAGAGCCGAATATCAGCCCCGAGACCAGCAAGATTGCCGGCTCACGGATAATATCTATCACCTGTGAGATCGCGTCCGGAACCGGAACGAGACCTTCCCACCCGACCAGTTGGAGGAACAGCCAGCCGACCAACAGTCCGAAAATCCACAGGCCGAGTCCGGCGATCACCCCGACCGCCAGCGCCCGCGAGAGAAACAGCTCCACGTTGTCGGCCATTCTGGCCTGTGCGAGTTTCTTCTCGACACCGTTGACGAAATTGCTGTCTTCGTCGAACAGTCGCCGATAGAGCGGATAAAACCGAGCGCCGAGAGAGTTATCGCCGCGGGCTTGCTCCTCCGTCTGTTGTCTCGTTTCGAGGCTCATTCCTCCTCACCCTCCGAGCCCGACTTCGGCACGAACTCGCCGAAGTCGAACCCGCTTTCCTCTTCGGATTCGGGTTCGATCTCCTCGGCGTCGTTGGCTCCGGACAGCGCCGCGACCAGATCGCCGGTCTCCATATCCCGGTACTGCTGGAGCAGGGGTTCGGCTTGTGTGAGAATCTCGTCGGTCTCCTCGAGCAGGTCGTCTGGCGGTTCCGGCCGCGGGACGAGTTCCTCTTTCTCGGCGTCGACATCGATTTTGACAGACTCCATTTCCCGCAGGTCTTCGAGCGAGCGTTCGAGTTGGTCCTGGGAGATGATCGCGAGGATCGTCTCCGGATCGTTGATAAACGCCTGGACGGTCGCCGCGACTTCGGTGTAGGTGTTCAACCCGTTGCGAATCAGGTGTGCGAGTACTGTCTTCCGCTTGAATAGCTCCTCGTTGAGCCGATCCTCGGACCACCCGCGGTCGAACTTGATCTCCTCGAGCGTCGACGAGGAACCCATCTGGATGTAATTATCCGTCTCGGCGCGCCACTCGTAGACGTCTCGGACGTTGATCTCGTCGTTTTCCGGCGAGTACTCGTTGATCTCGGTCAGCACCTTGTTCCGGCGAACCTTGTGGCCGTCGACGCGGGTCTGGGTCTGGATGCTCACGAGATCCAGCGCCGTAAACAGCGTCTTCGAGACGTTGATCGGGTCGGTCGTAAACCGCTTGATGACCTCGCCGACGGAGTCGGCGTGGAAGGTGGTGTAGGTGGTGTGACCGGTCGACATAACCTGAAACAGCGTTCGCCCCTCCTCGCCACGGATCTCACCCATGACGATGTAATCCGGGCGCTGACGCAGTGCGGCCTCAAGCAGGTCGAACTCGTCGATGTCGCCGGTGTCGTCCTCGCCGAAAGAGGGGCGGGTGACGCTCGCGACCCAGTTGCGCTGTGGCAGTTCGACCTCCCGCGTATCTTCGATAGAGACGATTTTTGCATTGGAGGGGATAAACAGCGAGACGGCATTCAGACTGGTCGTCTTCCCCGAGGCGGTCCCGCCGGCGAAGATGAGCGATTTGTGGTTCTCGATGCAGAGCCAGAGAAAGGCCATCTCGTCGAGGTTGAACGTGTTCCAGTTGACCAGATCGACCGGCGTGAACGGCACGTCCTTGAACTGACGGATGGTGTAGTTGGTTCCGTGATCGGACACCTCCGCGCCGAGAGTCAACTGGGCACGCGAGCCGTCGGGGAGGGTCGCATCGACCTGCGGCTGCCGTTTGGAGATCCCTTTCCCCGAGCGCTGGGCCAGTTTGACGACGAAATCATCCAGTTCCTCCTTGCCGTGTTGAATGTTGGTGATGATCTGTTCGTAGTCGGTGTGATACACGAAGACACGGCTGTTGTAGCCGTCACAGGAGATATCCTCGACGTTGATGTCGTGTTTGATCGGATCGATCCGAGCGTAGCCGATGAAGTTCCGCTTCAGGACGTACAGCATCTTCTCGACCTGGTACTCGGAGAGGGTTTCGGGGTCGTCCTCGATAATTGCGGGTTCTGGCCGGACCGAGATCCCGTCGAGGTGCTGTTCGGCGGTCTGAATCGCGGAGGGGTCGCCGTCGGTGGTGCCGCCGCCGAAGACCCCCTTCAGCGAGTCCATCAGCCCCCCGCTCTCGCCGTCGGTGTTCGGGGACCGGCGCTGTTCTTTCGAGCGCCCCTCGTAGAGGTCGTATCGCCGGAGGAGACGTTCGGCCTCGCGCTGAATGACTTCCGCGCGGTCGGCCTCGCTTCCCTGGACGATGACCTCGTCCTCGGAGTATTTGATCGCGGTCTTGAGCTTCTGTGAGAGGAAATCAAGCAAATCGTCCTCGATAGCGTTGAGATGGGGCTCGACGGCGTAGTATTTGATCTCGTTTTCTTTCTGAGATTTGAAAATAACGACGAAGGCGTAGGGTTTGTTCACCCAGTATCGATCCTGTTCGATGAAATGGGTCTTTTTCTCCATCGGGACCGCCTTCTCCAGATCGTAGCGGTTCACGACGGTCATCCCCCCCTCCCGGGTCGAGAAGAAGGAGTCTTCGTCGACCGCTCCGTTGACGTTTACCGTCCGCTCGTCGACGAGGTCGGCAAGGGCCGAAGCCTTGTCGCCGGCAGTCTCCAGTCGACTCTCGGTCTCATCGGGATCGAAGCCGAGATACGCTTCCGGTTCGAACGGAGTCCCCTCGCCGCCCCCCCGCGGTGGCGCCCCCCCTTCGTCGTAGTAGTACTCCTGTTTGAAGTGCTCCCAGGTGTACTGGCCTTTGACAACGCCACGGCTTCGGGGATCACGGTAGTGCTCGACGATCTGGTTGAGCGTCTTTGCCCCGCTCGCACCGGCCTGGAGGTAGCGGGCGGTATCGCGCGGATCGAATCCCAGATATTTGCTCCGGTCGAACCGGCCCTCCTCGTGTTCCCCTCGGCGAAAGTCGCTCCACGAGTACTCCCCGACAGTGACGCCCTCGTCGAAGCGAACACCGACCCCGGACCCGCCGTCGTCTTCTGACCCGCCCGTTTCGTCTATTGCCATTACGACTCTCCTACTGT
>JBLGCM010000123.1:0-5423 GCA_047617345.1 Natronomonas sp.
CTCGCACACGCTCCGAAGTCGGCGGCAGCAAGTGCATACGGAGATGCGGCGGCCGCGCTGGAGATCCGAAATAGCTGTGAAACGACCGTCGCCGATCGTTTCCGGAACGCGATTATTCCCGAGCAATGAACCTACCCCAGGGACAACTCCTTCGCCAGCGGATGCTCAACACCGCTGAAACAATCCTGACGAGCGCGCTCGACCGGGATCTAACGGGGTATGCCAGACTGGAGCCACAGGAGACGCTACTGTTGAGTGCTGATCAGGCGGGAGTTATCACATTCACCGACGGCGTCCCAGTCGCCGCCTACCACACCAATCCAGACGCGACCGGAACTGATGCACTCACCGAAATTGCCAGCAGCGGCCCCTATCGATTGGGATTGTACGCCCTCGAAGAATCAGCGCTCGAAACGCTCCACGGAAGCGACTCGGTTCGCATCCCACCGAGACTTCCCGCGGAGATCCTCAGCGGCGATCAAGAACTGATCGAACGAATCCGTGAGCGAGCACCGCAAGAGCGACTCGAACAGAACGAGCGCGAACAGAGCGGATTAGACGCTGTCGAAGCATTTCTCGACGACGAAAATCGGATCGAGGCGATCCGATCCCATGCCCAGTCCGAAGCCGAATCACGAGCCGATGACTGGAACCTCCCGGTCGAATAACCGACAGCGACGATCAGACGTGAACCGGAATCCACCAGACTCTGCTCCGCCCACCGACCTTCTTGCTCGTGAGGGCCGTGTCCTCCTCCAGCCGGTGGAGTTTGTTCAACGCCGTGCGTCGTGAACAGCCGAGCCGTTCGGAAATTTCTGTCGCCGTGAGCGGCTCGGCGTAATCGTCTCGATCCTCGAAGACGGCCGTCACGTCCTCCAGTTCGAACTCTGTGTCTCGCCCCTGCTTGCTCATAGTTGTCACGAGACGCCGGTTTTACTTATGGGTTCGCACATGTAACTGATCCAAGGTGGACGGGTACCCCAGCGCTGTCCCCGAACCATGCCTCATCTCGTCTGTGTGCGTATCACCGTCGTGAGCGTGCTGTCACGGTCGGATGTCGTCGTCGTGAGGTCGACAGCGACGGCGAGGACGTGTGTCTGTCC
Organism: Natronomonas sp.; assembly: GCA_047617345.1. Taxonomy (GTDB): domain Archaea; phylum Halobacteriota; class Halobacteria; order Halobacteriales; family Haloarculaceae; genus Halovenus. Next base: position 1,104 of record JBLGCM010000123.1, read on the forward strand.
CGCTCGCTCCTGCACGACGATACCATCGATAGCCGTACACGAACCGAACTGCCGATCCGGTCCGCCAGGACAGCGGTCAGCTGCCCAGTCGTCGGCGCTGCTCTCGTTGTACGTCAGTTGCTGCGTGATCCCGTCTTCCAGACGCGATCGGCTCAATCCTTCGACAGTCGGACTGAGCCGACCACGGACGCGCTCGATCGCGCGTTGGCGCTCGTTCCAGTCGTAGGTTGATGGGATATCGCTCGTCTCTTCCTGGACTGCCCGTTCCAAGAGCCGCTGTGTATCCAGGTCGGTATCGCTGCCGATCCCAGCATGGCTCTCACCCTCGTAGCCGAGTTGGAGATACGCGACGACAATCGGTACCAGTGCAACGACGAGGATGAGGGCGGCGAGCAGGACTGCCTGCCCGCGCTCGTTAGCTTGGTCTGTCCAAGTTGGTTTCATACATACCATACGTTGAGTGTGACAGGACGAGTCGTTGTGGGGATCGTTGCCGTGCCGGTGTGAACATCTGTGGGGAGCGGGTGACCGACACTGCCATGTGGCGTGTCGAGTCGGAAGAGGGTGTTCTCCGGAAGAATCTCTTCGATTCGTCGTTCGAGCGCAGTCGCTTCGCGCTCGAAGGCCGCCTGCGAGGCGGTGATCTCCGCCAGTCGCGTCTGGTCGGCGTGCCGGGGCTGTTCCTGTGCGAGAATTGTGCCCGCGTCCTCAGCGTAGGCGTCCAACTGTGCCGTGCTGGCCTGATCGGCACCACCGGGAGAGCCGAGCGCAAACGCGACAGAGAGCGCGAGGACGAGCAGGATACCGATCCCCGCCTCGACTGCGGTGATCGTCGCCTGACCCCTACGCATCGACAGTCACCCCCAGTGTCTGCTTTTCGGTCTGGATCCGGTCGCGGATGATCTTGACCGATCCCGGCGGGAGTGGACCAAGTGCCTCGAATCGGAGCCGTTCGGTCTCGAACGGCGACAGCGAGACCCGATAGCTCCCTCTGAGCCCGCTGCTATTCTGCAAGAGAACACGGTCGTCCGCTCGAAGTCGCTCGACAGTCGTAGTTGTCGGCGGGTCGATTGTGACTGTCGCGGTCGACGTCCGCTGGGGTAGCGTGACCGATCGGTTGTCCTCGAAGGTGGGAACCAGCGTGTGCTTCGTTCGCCGTTCGACGACGACCAGCCGATCGATCGTCGTCCCACCAGTCGCGTCGCCAGATTCGATCAGCGTCTCGCCGCCGAGTCGGATCCGGATCCCGTGATCGGGATCCGCGCCGTATTCGGATTCGAGCGCGGTAACAGACAGATTGGCGAGTGCTCTCGCATCGAGCGTGTTTGCTCGTCTCGTCACGTCGGCCGTCGGTGCAGTCAGTTGCTCTGAAAGGCCGACGGCCGCCTGTTGTTCGAGTGCGGGGCGGTCGGCACTCGACAGCGCCGAGTCAGCGGCACCGATCCCGAGGACGAACACGCTCGTCAGCAAGACGAGCGAAATCGCAGTCGCGGGAAGCTCTATCTGCGCTCTCATTGGTCGATAGTGAGTGTGCGGTTTTCCGAGGGACCGCTGACCCGTATTTGGAGGGCAGTCCCGCTACGCCAGGTGCTGTTTTCGACGGTGACCGTCGGTGGGAGCGAGAGCTGGATCTCTCCGCTGATCTCCGGGTCGGGATGGCGCAACCGAAGCCTGCTCTCGACGAGTTCGAGCTCGTAGCTTCGTTCCCGGATCGTCGGCGGCAGGTCGACAGTCTTGGTCGTTTCGACGGTTCCGTTCGCTTCTGTAACTGCGGCCTCAACCGACCCGCCGGCCGTCGCGAGGACGCGGTCGCCGAGTTCCGAGCCCGCGTGCGTCCGGTACTCCGGGACGGTGCCTCCGAGCAGGACCGTCGTCATTCCGCCGATGTACAGGAGAACGATACCGATTGCGAGCGTCTTCCCGACGACTGGTGTCATCGCCCGCCTATCGGTCACGACTCGTCGGTCAGTCATGGCTCACCTCCAGTCGGAGATTGTGAACGACCAGATATCCCTCCCGAAGGCCGGGATAGGTCGCGACGACGCTATCGGCTTCGTCGTCGGAGAAACGACGGGTTTCGACGGATGCCCCCTGATCTGCGAAGAATCGGCGGAACGGATCCGTCGACTCCGTCTCGATTGCGACGCCGAACTCGCCAGTCCCGAGTTCCCGGCGGTCGTGGGAGATGTTGGTCCGAATCGTCGTCGTCACGCCACCGCCACCGCTGACTGAGACTCGGCCGGCGTTCAGCCTCGGCGCACCGACGATCAGAACCCCGTTTCGCTCGGAATGAGTGATCGACGGCGGATCGGCAAGTGCCGCACTCGCACCGCTATCACGGACGACCGCGCCCGCAAACGAGACGACACGGCCGTCGTTGTGTTCGTAGACGAGGGCATCGACTTCGATGGTAGCGATGACCGAGCCGTTCTCGAGAAGGCGCATCGTGCGGTCAACGGTCCGGAGCTGGCCCTCGGTGAAGTGGAGTTTGTGGTTGTGGACGCCAGTGCGTTCGGCACCTTGGATCGCGCGTTCAAACCCGTCGGCGACCCGCTGAGCGTCGGCCTCCGTTGTCTGGGACTCGATGAGCGTCCCCACGCCAGCGGTCAGCGTGCCGAGTGCCAGCACCGCAACCCCGAGCATCAGCGCCACGCCGACGACGTGTGACTGGGCGCGCATCAGGCCACCCCCATCCCAGTGAAGACGAGATACGTGATCACGACGAGCGTTCCCGAATGCAGCAGCGCCTCGTATTTGCCGCGACTCGCAACCCCGGCGAACCAGCCACAGGCCAGCACAGTCGCCTGTGCGATCAGATAAAAGCGGAACTGATCGCGGGCTGGGTCGACGGCAGTGGGATCGAGTGTCATCCGTGTCGAGGAGCCAGCGACTCCGGAGAGTTGTGAGAAGCTATCGAGGACAGTCATGTTGACCGCGACGATGATGCCGACGACAAGCAGCGCGGTCGTCCAGCCGACAGCCGAGTAAACGAGCATCCGCGAGCGAAGCGACTTGCGCTCGTGATAGAGCCGACCGATCTCCGTCTCCAACGTCTCGAAGACGTTCTCGGTATCGCTGCCTGCTTCGAGCGCACCCACAACCAACCCGACGGTCTGTGAGGCCAGCGGCGTCCCGACCCGACCGACGAACCGGTTGAGTGCCGCCGCACGAACGTCGTCACCGTCCTCGGTTCCCGTCGTCAGGCTGAGGTTGAATGCGAGGGCCTCGACATCGGATTGCAACGGGCCGAGATCGATCTCCTGGGCGACCCGCTGGACGGCATCGGGGAATGGCCGACCGAGGCTGACGTGACCGGAGATCGCGTGAACGAAGTCCCGAATCTCCCGGTCTTTCGCGTCGTCGATCCGCGCCCGGCGGACGGAGACGAGTCCGACTGGGATGCTGTAGGCGGCGTACCCCAACAAGAGAACATTCGCTATCCCGTACCCGAGGGTGGCGAGGGTGGCCAGGACGGCTGCTGCGGGAAACAGATAGACGATAGCCGCACTCGCCGGATTCTGCCCGGCCGTCCGAACGATACTGAGCGGGTTCGAGGGCGGTTCGTAGCTCGGTGTTGCGTGGTCGGTCGGCCGAAGCGCACTCACGGCCCACGCGCCGCCGATACCGGCGAAAAGGACGAAGGCGATGCTGCCGGCAAACACCAATTCCCGGATCGTAAACTGGCCGAGCGGTGTCGGGACTGCTTCGCCCAGACCGGGGGAGATTACTCCTGCAACTGTCAATATCAGCACCGCCAGGGCGGGAAAGATGAGCACGACGACGAACAACTCCGCGATGAGTTCGAGATAGCCGGTCGCTCGCTGGTGCGCTCGTTCCTGCTTGTGTGAGAGAAGTCTCCCTTCCATCTGGAGATATCCTTCGAGGGAGTCACGACCCTGTGAGGCGTGTTCGTTGAGTTTGAGCAGAAACGGAGCGAGACTGTCACGCGAAGGGGTATCCCGCGCGACCAGCGACAGCCCCTCGTCGAGACTGCCCGCGAGCGCCGCGCGGTTGAGCGCGTCCTGCAGCGATTCGGCCGTTGCTCCGTAGGCGTCCTGGTCCGCGACGCGGCGGAGCAGTTCCCGAGTGTCGCTGTTGCCCGAAGCAAGCACCCGCATGTACCGAACTGCGCCCGGAAGCGTCCGTTCGATCTGTTCCCGGCGGACGGCCGCCAGCCGACCCAGGTACCAGCCACCAGCGCGGATCACACCCCACCGGGCGACTGCGCCGACGAACAGGGAGGCAGCGGCAGCGAGCGGCACGTGTCCGACAGAGGGCGCCGCGAGTTGGTTGATGATCGGTAACCCACGGCCGAAGAAT
>JBLGCM010000124.1:0-5401 GCA_047617345.1 Natronomonas sp.
GCGAGCAGAGCGTCGAGGACCTCGCCCGCAGTCTCGGCGATGCGATCGCCGACCTGCCGGAGTACCGGACCTTCCTCGAAAAACAGCAGGCGGTCGAAGCCGACGAACGGACCCAGGAGAAAATCGCCGAGTTCGAGCGCGTCCGCACCGAGTACATGTCCGCTCGCCAGCGCGGCGAGGCCACTCAAGAAGACCTGCGCGAACTGCAGGCGGCCCAACAGGAACTCCACGACATTCCGGTGATGAGCGAGTATCTCCAGGCCGAAAACGACCTCGAGCTGCGCCTGCAGGCGCTTAACGAGTACGTCAGCGACCCCCTCGAAATCGACTTCGGCGGGAAGGCCGGCGGCTGTTGCGAAGACTGAAAGCCGAAACGCTTACTCGCTCGCCCCGCCAGCCACCGGTATGACCATCGAAAGCGACTGGGGCGACTGGCTGCTCGAAGCCGTCGCCGACGCCGACCCCGACGGCGTCGACTTCTGGTATCTCGGCTGTAACGGATTCGTTCTCAAAAGTGCCGACGGAACGACCGTCTTTATCGACCCGTATCTCGGCCTCGGCGACCCGCCGCGAACGGTGCGGATGATCCCCGTCCCCTTCGATCCCGAAGACGTGAGCGAGGCCGACGCCGTCCTCGCGACACACGAACACTCCGATCACGTCCACGGCGAGAGCCAGGCGCCGATTCTCGAAGGGACGGACGCGACCTTTTACGGCCCCGACGAGAGCGTCGCCGTCACAGACGAACAGGACTGGACGGGTCGATGGGCGATAACAGGGGATCAGATCGTCGAAATCGACGACGGCGAGACGTTCGAGGTCGGCGATCTGACGATTTCGGTCTACCCCGCGAACGACCCCGACGCCGCCCATCCCGTTGCCTACGCCATCGAGCACGAGGCCGGGACCTTCGTCCACGGCGGCGACGCGCGGCCGGGACAGTTCGAGACGATTGGCGAAGCGCATGACGTGGACGTTGCCGTACTTGCCTTCGGTTCGACCGGAATGATCCCGGACAAACAGACCCGCGAACCGAAGCGGACTACCTGGTACAACGACGAGAACATGCTCGTCGAGGCGGCAAACGAACTGCAGACCGAGCGACTGGTCCCGACCCACTGGGATATGTGGAAAGGGCTGACGGCCGATCCCACTGTTGTCCACCGACATGCCAACAGCTTCGAGTATCCGGAAACAATCTCGGTCGTCGAAATCGGGGATAGATGCGGCCTCTGACGGATCTTGGCGTGGACGGGAAATAGGTTTAATACATCGGCAGGCTCCACATGAGCACATGAGTGATTCAGAGGCGTACGAGGAGATCACGGTTTCGTCGGACGGAGTGACCGTAGTCAAACGGTTCGAGGAAGACGAGTTTCCCGTTCCGGCGATCGCCTTCGAGTTCGAGTCGGCTCGCGAGGAGTCGGTGACCGTCCGAATGGATGACACCGTCCCCGAGGGGATCGAGGTGGAGGATCTGGGATTTCATCCCGAGTACGGCAGCGAATTCTGGGCGATTGACGACGACACCATCAGCTTCGAGCGGGAACTCGAAGCCGAAGAACACTACACGACGGTCTACGGAATCCGGGCAACGGGTAGCGACAACGTACAGCAATTTCTGACCGAACCCACGATCGGATCCGTCGAGCCACCGCTGCCGGGAGACGGGGAACACGCGGGTGACGTCGTTCCAGAGACGAACGATAGCGTGGCTCAGGCTGCGATTTCGGACGACGGAGAGATCCCCGGCCTCGAAGCGGACGCTGACGAGGAGGACGCGGACGACGAAGACGTCACGACGCTTGAACTGAACGATCCGAACAACTCCGAGCGGAGAGCAGCCGAGGGTGGTGACCGGTCAGCGGCCGAGGGGGAAGACGCGACCCTGTCGGTCTCCGGGGAGAGCCTGACCGCCGCACTCGCCGCCGAGATCCGCCAGCAGAACGTCTCCGGCGAGGATCTCAAACTGCTCCGGCGGGCCCTGGATGTCGCCGAAAAAGAGGACAACAGCGGGAGCGACCGGGCGCGGATCGAACAGCTCCAAGACGACATTTCCGACCTCCGCGCGTACACGAGCGCACTCGAGGAGTTTCTCGACGAGAACGGGACTGGCACGGAACTGATCGAAGACTTCGAGCAGCAACTGGACTCGTTCGATCAGCGGCTCGAATCCGTCAACTCCGAACTCCAGTCCAACAGCGAACAGGTCTCGACGGCCAGTGAGAACGTCGACCGGATGAGCGAGACTGTCTCGACGGTCGAGTCCGAGATAGACTCGCTCAGCGAGGATGTCGACGAGGTGAACACCGAGATGAGTGCCGTCGAAGCCGAAATCGAGGGCGTGAGTTCGGATCTCGAAGAGGTAGACACGACCGTCGACGAACTCGATTCCGCTGTCGACGAGATCGGTGAGTCGGTGGCGGACCTCGAAGAGCAACTCGCCGACGAGGATGTGACCCAACGGATCGACGACCTCGAAGAACAGATCGCGGATCTCCAGACCTGGCAAGCGCAGATTAAGGAGACCTTCGGCGGCTGATCGGGGCGAGGAGCGCGTTCGCGGGGCCGAACCGATGGCGAACGACTGGTTTCTTATAGTCGGCAGTCTGAAACAGAGCTAATGAGCGACACGACCGACGAGGTGAGTGGACGATGAGCGATTCGGCCGACGATGTCCGTGCCTACACCGTCCGGCTCGAACTCATCGACCGGCCGGGGGAGTTGCTGCGCGCGCTCGAACCGATTGCCGAGCAGGGCGGGAATCTGCTCTCTATTTTCCACGAGCGCGGCAATCTCACACCCCGCGGGGATATCCCCGTCGAAGTCGACCTGGAGGCGACACCGGGGCAGTTCGACAACATCGTCGACGCGCTTCGCGACGCCGGAATCAACGTCATTCAGGCAGGGGCCGAGCAGTATAGTGACGAGCTCACAATCGTGCTCGTCGGCCACCTCGTCAACACGGATCTCTCCGATACGCTCTCACAGATTCAGGACTCGACCGGCGCATCGGTCCGGGACTTCTCGCTGTCTGCACCCGAAGGTGAGGACGAAGAATCCAGCGCGCGCCTCCGACTCGCCACACAGAAAGGCCAAGCCGAGGACGTGATCGGAACCGTTCGAGAGATTGCGGACGGGAAGGGACTGCGCGTCGTCGAGCCGCTACTGGGAGGTGAGGCGGTATGAGAGTCGCCGTGATGGGTGCCGGCGCGGTCGGTTCGGCGATCCTCGAACTCGCCGCTCAGTACGGTCACACCGTCACCGCGATGGCCGATTCGAGCAGTGCCGCCGTCGACTCTGACGGGCTCGACGCCGCGGCCGTCCTCGACCGGAAAGACCGAGACGGTGTCGTCGGCGACGCCGGTCCCGAAGACGCGCTGAACGCAGAGTACGACGTCCTGGTCGAGGCGACGCCGACGACGCTGGGCGACGCTCAGCCCGGTTTCGGCCACCTGCAAGCGGCGCTCGAACGCAACCGTCACGTCGTCCTCGCGAACAAGGGACCGGTCGCCGAGCGATACGGCGACGTGCGCGACCTCGAAGCCGACAGCGAGGGGGAGGTTCGGTTCGAGGCGACCGTCGGCGGCGCGATTCCTGTGCTGTCGACCATCGAGAGCTTCGGTCCGGCGCAGATCACCGCGGTCCGGGGCGTGCTCAACGGAACGGCGAATTTCATCCTCTCGCGGATGCAAAACGAGGGCCTGAACTACGAACACGTGCTGGCGGAGGCACAGGACCTCGGCGTCGCCGAGGCCGATCCGACTTTCGATGTGGAGGGAACCGACGCCGCGCTCAAGTGCGTGATCGTCGCGAACGTCCTCCAGAACGAGGCGGAGTTTTCCCTCGCGGACGCGACTGTCGAGGGCATCCACGAACTGCCCGCGAGTTCGCTGGATCTCGCCGACGAAGACGGTCAGACGATCCGACTCGTCGGCGAAGTGACCGCAGACGGCGTCCGGGTCGGACCGCGACTGATCCCCGAAAACAGCGCGCTGGCCGTCTCGGGGACGCAAAACATCGTCCAATTCGAGACGACCTACGCCGGATCGCTGTTCAACTCCGGGCGCGGTGCCGGCGGTCCGGAGACGGCGACGGCGGTCTTCGCAGACATCGGCCACCTCGACTGACCGGGGCAGCGCCGCACGAAACCGACCGTGCGACGGGCGTCGGACGGGTGCGAAACCGATCCCCGTGAGAGCTGTTCACAGAACCACCAGAGGGCGTCGGGATGGGTGGCGTGCGGTATCGAAATGATTTTATGAACAACCGCGCTAAGTATCCGGTATAGCGCCTCGCGCGTGAGAACAAATGAGCGACGATAAACCACACCAAAACTTGGCCGTGATCGGCCACGTTGACCACGGGAAGAGTACACTGGTCGGACGACTCCTGTACGAGACGGGTAACGTACCGGAGCACGTCATCGAACAGCACAAAGAAGAAGCGGAAGAGAAGGGCAAAGGCGGCTTCGAGTTCGCCTACGTGATGGACAACCTCGCGGAGGAGCGAGAGCGAGGTGTCACCATCGACATCGCTCATCAGGAATTCGACACTGATGAATACTACTTCACGATCGTCGACTGTCCGGGCCACCGGGACTTCGTGAAGAACATGATCACCGGCGCGAGCCAGGCCGACAACGCCGTGCTCGTCGTCGCCGCCGACGACGGTGTCCAGCCACAGACCCAGGAACACGTCTTCCTGGCCCGAACGCTCGGCATCGACGAGATGATCATCGCGGTCAACAAGATGGATCTGGTCGACTACGAAGAGTCGAGCTACGAGCAGACCAAAGACGAGGTCAAAGACCTCCTCAACCAGGTCCGCTTTGACACTGACAGCGTCAAGTACATCCCCGTCTCCGCGTTCGAGGGGGACAACGTCGCCGAGCAGTCCGACAACACGCCGTGGTACGACGGCGAGATCCTGCTGGAAGCGCTGAATAACTTGCCGGAACCGTCGCCGCCGACGGACGCCGACCTCCGACTCCCGATCCAGGACGTGTACACGATCTCCGGAATCGGTACCGTCCCGGTCGGTCGTGTCGAGACCGGCATCCTCAACACCGGCGACAACGTCTCCTTCCAGCCCTCTGACGTGAGCGGGGAAGTGAAGACCATCGAGATGCACCACGAAGAGGTGCCCAACGCCGAACCCGGCGACAACGTCGGATTCAACGTCCGCGGCATCGGCAAAGACGACATCCGCCGCGGCGACGTCTGTGGCCCGGCCGATGACCCGCCGACGGTCGCCGAGACCTTCCAGGCGCAGATCGTCGTCATGCAACACCCCAGCGTGATCACCGCCGGGTACACCCCGGTCTTCCACGCCCACACGGCACAGGTCGCCTGTACCATCGAGTCCATCGACAAGAAGATCGACCCCTCCTCCGGCGAGG
>JBLGCM010000125.1:0-5383 GCA_047617345.1 Natronomonas sp.
TTGGGGCTCGTAGCCCGCGTTGCGAGCCGCCGTTATGATTGCATCGACGTCTTTCGGAAAGCAACTTCCTCCCCAGCCCACCCCGCTTCGGAGAAAGCGCTCACTGATGCGGTCGTCCAGCCCGATGGCGTCGGCGACCTCGTAGGAGTCGACACCGAACTCCTTACAGATATTCCCGAGATCGTTGATGAGGCTGACTTTCGATGCGAGGAAGGCGTTGTTCGCGTATTTGATCATCTCCGCCTCCCGGCGGCCCGTCTCGACGACGGGAATGTCCCAGTCGGCGACGATCGGCTCGTATAGCCGCGCAAGCAGATCGAGCGCGCGCGTGTCGCCGTCGGTCCCGACGACGATCTTGTCTGGTTGCATGAAGTCGTCGACGGCCGATCCCTCGCGGAGGAACTCCGGATTCACTGCGATGCCGATCTCTTCGCCGTCGGTCTTCCCCGACGCGGATTCGAGAATAGGCTTGAGCTCAGTTTCGGTCGTCCCGGGAATGACCGTGCTCTTGACGACAACGAGGTGGTAGCCTTCTTTCTCGCGGAGGGCTTCGCCCACCGATTCGATGCCGGCTTTCATCGCGCTCAGATCGATGCTCCCGTCGGCTTCGTTCGGTGTTGGGAGCGCGACCATCGTCAACTCCGTTTCGGTGACAACGTCGTAGTCGGTCGTCGCCCGGAGTGTCGACCCGCCGTACGCCGAGACGAGCGCCTCCAGTCCGGGTTCGTGGATCGGAGACTGTCCGTCGTTGATCTGATCGACCACGTCCTCGTCGATATCGATATTGTACACCTCGTGACCCATGTCGGCGAGACACGCCGCGACAGTCGTCCCGACGTAGCCGCTCCCGACGATACTAACTCGCATCAGCCTATCCTACAACCAGCGTTCTCTTCAAACGTTGTGATTGGGAGGGGCGGTTCAACGCGCTGGACGCCCGCGCTGTTATCACGGACCTCGACGGCGCGGGATTCGAGTTCGCTCACGCTTCGAGCAGCGCCGAGCCGACGCTCACGAGCCCCGACGACACCGCCGGACACCCCTCACGAAGCAACGGGGCCGCGAAGAGCCGCTCGAACGCGAGGGAACGACCCGTTTCTGACGCGGAAAACGGGTGGTCGAGAGCTTTTCTCGCCTATCGGGTCCGGCCCGCTGTGGCGCGGTGTTCTCGGTCGCGCGCGAATCGGGCGCATCGACGAGTTCGACCGGGCTCAGGTCGTCAGCGCTCCCCGAAGTCGGAACCGTGTCCCCGAGGATCTGGATGCTTTCGTTCAGTCGGAGCGAGGGCCGTCTCCACAACCCACCCGACCGAGTCACGCGGCTGCCGAGGCCAGGGCTGTGTTCGAGAACTTCCTGCCGGCCGTTCAGGCACATCGGCCGGCCGAGCAGCCACGGACATAACTCCCCCCAGTCAGTTGGGAGCGAGATACGTCCGGACGCGGTCCGTATCGAAACCCATGACAGCGAACACCTGTTCCTGTTGTGACGACCGAGGCGAATCGGCGACCGACCGAACTCCCTCACGGGTTCTGCCGGGATCGGATCCGCTCGATGTGAGACTTCCAACAGCGATGAGGCAGACGCTCGGCCGGTTTCTGGGCCGTGAGTCGGTTCCGACGCTCGGGGAGTTGGCGGCCGAGATTCGGGACACGGTCGGCGGCGAACTCGGTGTCGACGACCTCTGTTCGACCGAGCGGCGGACGGCCCACTGGGCCGTGCGGGACGGCGAGCGGCAGGACTTCCTGTGTTTCTACGACGCCGTGATCCTCGCGGCCCTTTCTGAGGGGCCGGTCGAGATTCACACCGAGAGTCCGGGCGGTACGATGATCGAAGCCCACGCCGTGGGCACGGACTCACTCGACGTAACGCCCGGTGAGGCTGTATTCTCGATTGGGGTCGCAAAGAGCGCGGGGTTGGCGGGAGAGGGCGAGCCGAACCTTGCAGATGCCTACGAAGCCGTTTGTCCGTACGTCAAGGCCTTCCCCGACGCCGACTCCTACCGGAGATGGGCCGAAACTGTGCCGGCCGCGACGGTCGGACTCGAACTCGACGGGGCGACGGAGTTCGCCGCGGCGCTAACCGAGGCCGACTGATCGCCGGTATCGGAAACCCAAACGTGCTTCCCGCAGCGAAGCGTCGCGCTGACGCGCTCGATCACTCGAAAAGCTGACTCAGTAGGTTTCGCTCGGCGCGCTGGAGGTGCTCGGCGACCGTCGAGTCGTCGAGGCCGAGAGTCGCGGCGACTTCAGCCGTCGAGACGGTCCGCGGCACGTCGTAATAGCCCATCTCGAAGGCCGTCCGAATGACCTCCTCCTGTCTGTCGGTCAGTTTGTCGGTGGGATCGTCGGGGCCCTCGTAAGGGGTTAGCTTCCGAAGGTCTGGCGATGCCCCCGCAGACTCGTACTCGCGGATCGTTCCCGCAATCGATTCCTGCGGTCCCACGAGCGAGACGGTGCCACCGCTGTCTTCGATTTTTGGGTCACAGGTGCCGACGAGGTCCTCGGCCTGCTCTGTGACAGCTTCGGTGAGTTCCGGGGCCGTGAAGGCGATGACGTACAGGTGGCCGCCGTCGGTTTCCGCGACGTACTCCCACGTATCGACGCAGTCGAGCGACCGGAGCCGGTGCTCGTCGTACGGCGCGTCGAGTTCGATCTGAACGACCGCGCCGTTCCCGTGGCAGGCCAGTTCCGTAAACTCCCGAATCCCTCGCTCCCGGCTGAGTCCGAGCAACTCCCCGATCCCCATCGCATCGAGGCCCTCGTCACCGAGTGAGACGCTTGCTTCGCGCATGTCTCTCGATTCGCCGTCATCCCAGAAAAGATTGTGCCCAGTATACTGGGTGTCGATCGCGCCGGCTGCTCAGCCCGTGAGCGCGAAATTCCCTCGCAGTGGATCAGCCGGATAAACGGTCCCAACCTGCTGGGAGCAACGCCGACGCCGACGGGAGCCGTGGGTCCAGGTAAGGTGGAACAGATGAGTACCTCAGACCACCAGACGGAGTACAGCAATGGAACCAACCCGCCCGCCGGAACCGGGACGAGTATTCGGAGCGGTGTCATCGGCGGCATCGTCGCTGTCGCGGTACCGCTACTCCCGCTCTCGTCGGTGCTCGGCGGTGCAGTCGCGGGCTATCTCGAGCGAAAGGCCGACCGAAGCGGGACGACCGCCGGGATCGTTTCGGGGGTCGTCGCCGGACTCCCCTACCTGCTGGGGGGGCTGTATCTCAGTTTCGGCGACAGGGCAATTCCCGGTCCCGAACTCGGAGTCCCTTCCGCCCTGCTGGTCGCCGCCGCGGCGGGTTTCACGATCGTTTACACGGTCGGTCTGAGCGTCCTCGGGAGCTTCGCCGGGAGTTGTGTCTACGACCGACGGGCGACCTAGAGCGTGAACGGGTGCCAGCCGGTGGGCTGATCTCGAAGGCCGCGCACGCGGAGTTCGCCGTCAGCCTCGCTTTTCTCCGGATCACGGACTTCGATGCGGCCGTCGGCCGTCTGACTGAGCGTGTTGACCGTCTTCGTGTCGTGAGTCGTCGGATCGATTGCGAACACGCCGAGGCCGTCGGCGCTGTCGATGCGTCCGGACAGCGTCTGCGCAAACTGAAACAGTGCGCGCATGTCGACGTACATCGACAGCGACGAGAGACTGATCAATCCAGTTCTGACGCGGCCGTCTTTGACCGCCGGATAGAGTGACTCGTACAGCGCAGAGAAGTTCATTCCGATACCGGTCAGATCGCTCTGTGTCGAGACGTATTTGATTTCTGCGTCCAGTTCTGCGTTGCCGATATTCTGTCCGCTACAGTCGATAACGCCCATGTGTGTCACGTCGACGGCCGGATCCATCCGCTCGCAGGACTGCACGAGCTTTTTGCAGGTCATGTTCGTCGAGATGAACAGCGAGCCCTCGCCGAGCCCGGTTCCGTATGCGACCATCGACCGCGCGAGGTCCTCGGCAGGGCTGAGCGCCGGACCAGCAACGAGGACGGACGTTCCCGCCTCGATGGGATTGATCGGCAACCCATCGGCGAACTCGTAGCCCGCCGAAACGTCACTCATCGTGCCCCCTCGGCCGCGACACGTTCGGTGTGCAGTTCGATGAGATCCATCGCCGTTGTCGCGAGCGTCTGGAGATATGCCTCGTCGGCCGCCGAGAACGAGCGCGGCTCGTCGTCGTAGACACAGAGCGGGCCGATGGCCAGCCCGGATGGTGTGACGAGATTCGCGCCCATGTACGAGCGAATCCCCATCTCGACGAGTGTGTCGCTCCGGGACTCGAATCGGGGGTCCTCGGTCACGTCTGGGACTGTCATCACGTTATTCTCTTCGAGGATGGTGAACGTACAGATCGAGTCCTCTCGGTCCGTCGATCCCCACTGTTCGGCGTTCCCGTAACAAGCCAGAAAGTTCTGGCTGTGATCGGTGATAATGTTGATCGACGACTGTGCGACATCGAAATGCTGGGCTGCCAGATCGGTGATCCGATCGAGCGAGTCCAGCAGGGCTGGATCGTCGAGGTCGTAGGAGCGAAGCGCATCCAGCCGTTCGTCCTCGGTCTGGGGGAGGGGATAGGTGCTCTGTGTCTTGTTTTCAATCGTGGTTCTGAGCAGGTCGGCGAGCCGCTCGGCGCCGAACACCGATCCCTTGCCGACGTATTCGATGATTTCGCCCTGCAACCGGGCGCTGTCGATCATATCTGGATCGGTGTCCGTATAGAGGACAACTCCCGCATCCGGAGAGACGTCTCGAGCCTGCTCGATGACGTCGAAGCCCGTTCCCCCGTCGAGATCGTACTCTGTGATGACCGCGGCGGTGTCTTTCGTGAGTCGGTCCGTCGCAGCGGCGACGCCGTCGGCCGTCTCTATCGCCGGATCGAGATCAGCCAGTTCCTCCCGGAGAGCGGCGACAGTCTCGCCCCGACTCTCATCGTCGGGGTCGACACAGAGGATACGATGTGACATGGTGGGTAGCCGAACAGTCTTCGTCCACCAGTATGTACGTACCGGTCCGGATATCAGCGGCGAAAACGCGGGTGCCGTCCCGTGCGGAGAGTCGCGAGTTTATACAGGCGGGCCACCAAACAGCAGGTATGAGTCTGGATGTTGCCGTCCCCGACCCGCCGGAACTCGAAGGTATGGATCCCAACGAGTACGACGACGCCGAGGTTGTCGGAGATACTGACTACAAACGAGACGAACTGGAGCGGTTTCTCGACGAGGGCGCCTGGGAGGAGGCCTTCGAGCAGTGGGCCGCCGAGACCGAGATGACCGAGGCCGATTTCGAGATCATGCTGGATCTGGCGATGATCGAACAGTTCGATTTCTTTTGGGATTCCTTCGCCGAACGGGTCGGCTATCACGCCCCCGGCATCCCCGAAAACTGGAAAG
>JBLGCM010000126.1:0-5336 GCA_047617345.1 Natronomonas sp.
TGGCTCGATAAAATAAATCAACGCGAAGGAGGCGACGGCTCCGACGATCGGCACGACCGGATACAGCGGGATCTTGTAGTCGGGATCGTACCCTTCGGGTTCGGCCTCCCGCATGACGATCAGCGCGAGATTGAGCAGCCCGTAGACGACCAGATGGAGGACCGACCCGGCCGTCGCCAGCAGCTCGAGATTTCCGAATGCGAGAAAGACGAGGATCAGCGAGCCAGTAAGCGCAATTGCGCGGTACGGTGTCCCGAAGCGAGGGTGGATCGTGTTCAGCTTCGGCGTGATGATCTTCTCTCGTCCCATCGCGAAGTTGATCCGCGACGAGGAGAGAATCGAGGCGTTCGCCGAGGATGCGGTCGCAAGCAGGCCACCGAACAGGAGCATGCCGGTCCCGACTACCCCGAACGTGACGCCGAACGCCCCGTACTGCGAGAAGAGCAGTTCTGCAGCGTCGACGACGGCCGTGCTGTTGTTCCTGACGAGTTCGTTCGGGACGGCCGCAAGCAGGACGATCAAAAACAGCGCGTAGATCGTCGTCACTATCAGTACACTCCCGATGACGGCGATCGGGAGGTTCCGACCGGGGTTTTTGATCTCCTCTGCGACGGACGTAATCTGGACGAATCCCAGATAGGAGACGAAGACGACGGCCGTCACCGGCAGGACCTCCTGCAGTGCGCCCGGCGGTGCGAACGGCTGAAGGGTGTTGAGATCGGCGTTGAACAGCCCCACGATCATAAACAGAGTGAGAATCGCGACGAGAACCGCGACGATGCCGATCTGGAGGCCACCGGTCTCCTTGGCACCGAGGTAGTTCACCGAAATGAAAAACAGCGCGCCGATCAGCCCGATCACCTGTGCGGCCTCGAACGTGATCGGCCCCAATCCGACCGGCCCGAGGCCGACGAGCGTGTTGACGTACTCGCCGAGGCCGTACATGTAGAACGCGGAGGCGAAGGCCAGTCCGAGCCAGTTCGCCCACCCGGTGATCGTTCCGAAGAGTGGACCGAGAGCCCGATTGACATAGAAGTACGCGCCGCCGGATTTCGGCATCGCCGTTCCGAGCTCCGAGGCCGACAGTGCGGTGAAGATGGCGATGACACCCCCGAGAACGAAGGTTCCGGTCGCGAGCGGCCCGGCACGGGCGACGGCCGTCCCGGGGAGGACGAAAATCCCGGCACCGATCATCGTTCCGATCCCGATTGCCAACGCCGCGAACAGGCCGAGGTCTTTCGCGAGCTCCTCGTCGCCACTCACAGCGGCTCACCTCCGAGAGAGGGCCAGAACATACCGCATTCAACTCCCGAGACGGTAATCAACGTTGTGTCTCGGTTTGGTCGTCTCAGACCCGTGTCACAGACGGTCAGAGCACCGCCTGCGCCAGCCCGAGGAAGATGAAAAATCCGAGCACGTCGGTCATGGTCGTGATGAAAATCGTCGCCGACGTGGCGGGATCTTTTCCGATCTTGTCGAGCACGAGCGGGATGATCGTCCCGAAAAAGCCCGCGATGATGAGATTCAACACCATCGACACCCCGAGCACCAGCCCTAACAGCGGACTCTGATTGAATATCGAGGCGATGGCGGCGACCAACACCCCGGTGATGAGGCCGTTCGCCGCGCCCGCGATCACCTCGTTGACGATGGCTCGGCCGCCGGTTGCCAGAGAGATCTGCTCCAGGGCGATTCCTCGAACCGTGACCGCCATCGACTGCGTGCCGGCGTTGCCGCCCATCCCGGCGACGACGGGCATGTAGACCGCAAGCAGCGTAAAGGCCGCAATCGTGTCCTCGAAAAAGCCGACCATTCCGGCCGCCAGAAACGCCGTCCCGAGGTTGATGATCAGCCATCGATAGCGGTATTTGACCTTCGTGAACGGCCCGTCGAGGATGCTCTCTTCCTCTTTGACGCCGGTGAACTCGTACAGCGTTTCGGTCGCCTCCTCCTCGACGACCCGGAGCAAATCCTCCGCATAAATGACGCCGATGATCCCGCCAGTCTCGTCGAGCACCACGACCGAACTCTCGGGATTCTCGCGGAACACGTCGGCGACGGTCGTGTCGGGTGCGTTGTACGACACCGACGGAATCTCCCGGATATGCTCGGCGAAATCGACCGCTCCCTCGTCGGTCATCGCCAAGACCTGTCCCGGGAGCTCGCCGACGAGTTCGCCGTCGTCGGTGACCAAAATCGTCGGGACTTCGCCGGTCTGGTCTTCGTGGGCCCGGACTCGTTCGGCGACCGTTTCGAGACTTCGGCCGATCTCGACGGTGATGTAGTTCAGCCGCATCAGGCCGGCAGCGCTCTCGGCCTCGAAGCCGAGCAGATACTCGACCCGTTCGCGGCGGAGCTCGTCGAGTTGCCGGAGGACCTGTTCGCGCCGCTGCTCCGATGCAAGCGCCAGCACGTCTGTCACCTCGTCGGGGTCGAGTCGACGGACGAACTCCTGCAGTTGGTCGGCATCCATGTCGGCGACCAGCGACGTCTGCAGCGACTCCGGAAACCGGAAAAACACCTCGCGTTCGCGGGAGAGCCGTCCGAACTCCTCGGCTGGCTCCGAGGAATTTGCGATTGCCGACTGAATGTCGTCCAACTCCGCCATTATGCGGGAATCAGCCACGACCACTAAGTAAGTTTGGGACCGCCATGCCGTCTTTCTGGGTGCCGCCTGGGAGGCGGCCCCCAGGTGTCTCCGAGCGATCCGTTCTGAGAGGCCGGCAGTCGAGCGGGGAAGCCGGTCTTTTATGCTGGTCCCGTCGTAATGAGTGTCAATGCCATCGTTGTCCGGACGGACGGTTGCGGTCGTCGGCGGCGGCTTCGGCGGGCTCTCGGCGGCCTGCTATCTGGCCGACGCCGGCGCAGACGTGCGGCTGCTCGAAAAGAACGACCAACTCGGCGGCCGGGCGAGCCGACTCGAACGCGACGGCTTCACGTTCGACATGGGACCGTCGTGGTATCTCATGCCCGACGTTTTCGAGCGGTTTTTCGCTCACTTCGATCACGAACCCGCCGACTTCTACGGACTGAAACATCTCGATCCGCACTACCGGATCTTCTTCAAAGACGGCGACCGGATCGACGTGCGCGGCGACCGCGCGGAGATGCGCGAACTGTTCGACTCGTACGAGCCGGGTGCCGGCGAGCGTTTCGAGGAGTATCTGGACACGAGCCAGACCCACTACGAGACGGCGATGGAGACGTTCGTCTACGAAGACCGCTCGCGACTCCGGGACTGGGTCGATCCGGCGGTGATGAAAGCCGCCCCCATCGGACTCCAGCTCACGGGGTCGATGCAGGACTACGTCGACGATTACTTCGAGAACCCCAAGCTCAAACAGATCATGCAGTACTCGCTGGTCTTCCTGGGAGGCGCGCCGAAGAACACGCCCGCACTCTACAACATCATGAGCCACGTCGATTTCAACCTCGGCGTCTACTACCCGGAGGGCGGACTCGGCGGGGTCGTCGACGGCGTCGTCGAACTCGGCGAGAAAGTCGGCGTCACCTACGAGACCGGGAGCGAAGTGACTGCCATCACGAAGGGCCGGGACGGCTTCGTCGTCGACGTCGAGAACAAGCCGACCGTCAGACCAGACAACGTCGTTGTCAACGCCGATTACGCCCACGCCGAACAGGACCTGCTTCCCGAACACGAACGCCAGTACGACGAGCGATACTGGGAGAAGCGAACCTACGCCCCCTCGGCGTATCTGCTCTACATGGGCGTCGAGGGCGACGTGGAGCCGCTGGAACACCACACGCTCGTCCTCCCGGAAGAGTGGGACGGCCACTTCGAGCAGATTTTCGACGACCCCGCCTGGCCCGACGATCCGGCGTACTACATCTGCGCCCCCTCGAAAACCGACGACAGCGTCGCGCCGGAAGGCCACAGCAACCTCTTCGCGCTGGTTCCGATTGCACCGGGGCTGGCCGACGGCGACGGGATCCGCGACCGCTATCGCGAGAAGATCCTCGACGATATCGCCGAGAACACCGGCGTCGAGTTACGGGACCGCATCGTCGTCGAAGAGGGGTTCTCGGTGTCGGATTTCGTCGACCGGTACAACGCCGCGGAGGGAACAGCCTTGGGACTGGCCCACACCCTCCGCCAGACCGCGCTCCTGCGGCCCTCGAATCGCTCCTCGGCGGTCGACGGACTCTACTTTACCGGCTCGTTCACGACCCCGGGTATCGGCGTGCCGATGTGTCTGATCAGCGGCCAGCACACCGCAGAGGCGCTGATCGAGGATCACGCACCGCCGACCAATCAGGCACATCGGGAACCCTAAAGAGACTGGGCGACGGATAACGGACCGTGACAGATGTCGGCGACCGACTGGGCGCGCTCGCTCCCTCCGAGCAGTCGCTGGTCGGGTATCTGTTCTGGCTCTCACGGCCCCGCTTTTGGTTCTATCTCGCCGGTCCCGTCGTGGTCGGCGTCGCCTACGGGGCAAGTTCGACGGCGGAGTATTTCACGCCGCTTTCGGTCGCGCTGTTCGCGTACTTCCTCGTCCCGGCGAATATTTTCCTCTACGGGATCAACGACATGTTCGACGTCGATGTCGACGAAGCGAACCCGAAAAAATCGGAGGACGGCAAGGAACTCCGGTACCGCGGCGACTTGTCGGTGACGGCGGTTGTCGTCGCCTCCGCGATGCTGAGCCTCGCGTTCGTCCCCGCCCTCCCGCCGGCGGCCAGCGGGGCACTCGCCGGCTTCCTCCTGCTCGGGACGGCCTACAGCGCGCCGCCGGTCCGCTTCAAGACGACGCCGCTGCTGGACTCGCTCTCGAACGGACTCTACATCACGCCCGGCCTGGTCGCGTACGCCGCTCTTACCGGTGAACTGCCGCCAGCGCTCGTGATCGCCGGCGGCTGGCTCTGGACGATGGGAATGCACACTTTCTCGGCGATTCCCGACATCGAGCCCGACCGAGCGGCCGGGATCCGGACGACCGCGACGGTGCTGGGCCGCGACCGCACGCTCGCCTACTGCGCGGGCTGCTGGATCGGGGCGGCGGCCCTGATGGGCGCAGTACATCCCTTCTTCGCGGTCGTGCTGGGGGTCTATCCCGTCTTCATCGCCGGAATCGCCCTCGCCTCGGCGGATATCGACCGCGCCTACTGGTGGTTTCCGGCCCTCAACACGGCCGCTGGTGCAGCATTAACGATGGCCGCGGTCTGGAGGCTACTCTATGCCTGAGCGCTCTGAATCCGGCGATCCGACGACGCGGGAACTACTCCGCCGGATGCTCTCGGATCGGCGGGCCTTCGAGCACAGTCTCGACGCGCTCGTCGCCGAGAACCGATTCACGATCGCCGTGGTCTTCCCG
>JBLGCM010000127.1:0-5330 GCA_047617345.1 Natronomonas sp.
ACGCTCGGGCTCTTCCCCGCCGGAGTGACTGCCTACGCGCTCGGTCGATGGGAAATCGTTCCGAAGATCGTCGGCAGCGAGTCCGGCGACAGCACCGCGAGCCATCTCCTGATCCGTCGCGGCGCGGCATTCATCGTCGGCAGCGTCGGGACTCTCGGGGCGTTCGCCCTGCGCGGGAACCTCCCGCTGTACCCGATTGATCTCACCATGCTCGCCTGGACGCTCGTCCTCCCGGTGACGGCCCTGGTAATGCTGTTGACGATCCGGCAGTACGACCGACGTGCCGGAGTTCTCGTCGGAGCGACCATTCTCGTCGTCGCACTCGGTGGCGGATATCTGCTCTCGGTCGTTGCCCTCTCACAGAGCGGTGCCGTTTTGCTCCTGTTCGGGGCCGCCGTACCGACGGTGACGTTCGTCCACCGGGTGCTCCGTTCGGGCGACGGACGGGCCGGACTGTTGCTGCCAGTGCTACTGATCGGCGGTATCGTCGTCGGAACGGTAATCGTCGACGCCTTCGGTATCGCCGGGCCGAACGCGTGGCTGGATCTCTCCTATATACTCGGAACGCCGACGACACAGACCACACAACCCCGCATCGCGGGGATTTATCCGGCCATCGTCGGTTCGGTGCTCATCATCACGCTCGTGGCTGTCATCTCCTTCGTCCTCGGCGTCGGGACGGCCGTCTTCCTCGAAGAGTACACCAGCGACTCGGGGCTTATCGGCGCAGTCTCGCGGCTCATTCAGGTCAACATCGCGAACCTGGCCGCTGTTCCGTCGGTCGTCTACGGGCTGCTCGGACTGGCGGTGTTCGTCAACCTCTTCGGGTTCGGATTCGGGACGGCTGTGAGCGCCTCGCTGACGCTTTCACTGCTGATCTTGCCGATCACGGTCATCTCCGCACAGGAGGCGATCCGCTCCGTGCCCGACGAACTCCGGGACGGTTCGCTCGCCATGGGCGCGACGCGCTGGCAGACCACCAAAAACGTCGTCCTTCCCGAAGCGATGCCGGGCATCCTCACGGGGATCATCCTCGCGCTCGGCCGGGCAATCGGCGAGACTGCCCCGCTGATCATGATCGGGATGGCGAACATCGCGTTCAGCCCGCCGACTGACCTCTGGAGTCGCCTGAGCGCGATGCCGATGATGATATTCCAGTGGGCGGCAAACCCCAGCGCCGACTTCCGTTTCGGCGTCGTCGCTGCTGGTGTCCTCACACTACTGGCCATACTGCTGGCGATGAACGCGACGGCGATCATCATCCGCAATAAGTACGAGCGAGGGGTCTAACATGGCAGAAACAACAGATCCAGACTCACTGGTCACGACAGGGGTACAGACTGGCGCGACGACGGCCGAAACAGCGGACACCATCATCCGATCGAGAGGCCTCGACGTCTACTACGGCAACGATCAGGCGATCCGAGACGTCAGTCTGGCGATTCCCGAGCAGCGGGTGACTGCCATTATCGGGCCGTCAGGCTGTGGTAAATCCACCTTCCTGCGCTCGATTAACCGTATGAACGACGGGATCGACGCCTGCCGTGTCGAGGGCGAGTTGCGGTTCCGCGGGGCAGCGGTCTATGACGATGCGGTTGATCCGGTCGCGCTTCGGCGACGAATCGGGATGGT
Source organism: Natronomonas sp. (assembly GCA_047617345.1). Taxonomy (GTDB): domain Archaea; phylum Halobacteriota; class Halobacteria; order Halobacteriales; family Haloarculaceae; genus Halovenus. The sequence continues at coordinate 1,633 of JBLGCM010000127.1, forward strand.
GTTTCAGGAACCGAACCCCTTCCCGAAGAGTATCTACGACAACGTCGCCTACGGCCTGCGCGTTCAGGGCCTCGACGACGATATCGACCTCGACGCCGCGGTCGAGAGCGCCCTCCGAGACGCTGCACTCTGGGAGGAAGTCAAAGATCAACTGCACACCTCTGGACTCGCGCTGTCCGGCGGACAACAGCAGCGACTCTGTCTCGCTCGGGCCATCGCCCCCGATCCGGAGGTCATCCTGATGGACGAACCGGCCTCGGCGCTGGACCCGATCGCGACCTCGAAAATCGAGGACCTGATCGAGGAACTGGCCGAGGAGTACACGGTCGTCATCGTGACACACAACATGCAGCAGGCCGCTCGAATCTCCGATAAGACGGCCGTGTTCCTGACCGGCGGCGAACTCGTCGAGTACGACGACACGAAGACCATCTTCGAGAACCCGGCCGACGACCGGGTCGAACAGTACATCACGGGTAAATTCGGGTGAAACCAATGGCTCGACAGAAGTACCACGACCGGCTGGCTCGGCTCCGTGGCAACGTGGGAGCGATGGCCGACCTCGTCGTTGAGCGCTATCGGCTGTCAGTCGACGTGCTCGAATCCGGCGACTCGCGGACGGCCGAGCGCGTGATCGACGGCGACGACGAACTCAACGCCTGGTATCTCGATATCGAGGGTGACTGTGTCGAGTTGATCGGACAGTACGAGGCCTTAGCCAGCGATCTCCGCTGTATTGCCTCATCGTTCAAGATCGTCACCGATCTCGAACGGATCGGTGATCTGTCGACCAACCTCGCGGCCTACGGCCAAGAGAGCAACGGGTCGCTTCCCGAGCGGATTCCGATCACGTCGATCGCGTCGACGGCCGGTGAGATGGTCGAGGACGCGATGGAGGCGTACACGAAACAGAACGCCGACCTCGCGCGGGCGGTCGTCGAACGGGACGACGAACTCGACGACGCGTGCCGGCGTGCGAGCGAGAAGATCGTCCGTGAACTCGTCGCCGCCAGCCGGACGGCGGGGAAGCCAGCGACGTCCGCCGACAACATCGACGATCGGATCGAGAGCGTGACACGGGCGCTGTTGACGATTCGTGATCTCGAACGTGTCGGCGATCACGCCGTCAACATCTGCGCGCGGACCGTGTACATGCTGGAAAACGACACAGAGCTGATCTACTAATGGAAACCGACAACGAGCGGATCGAACGGAAAGTACAGTTGACCGGTGGCTCGACGTACACCGTCTCCCTGCCCAAAAAGTGGGCACAGACCTACAACATCGAACCCGGCGAGACAGTTACACTCTACACCCGTGGCGAGCAACTGGTACTGTTCCGCGCGCCCGACCAGAAAGGCAACGTTCGGGATCGGATCGAGATCGACACCAGCCAGCACGACACGGCGACGATACGTAGACAAATCGAGGCCGCCTACACCTCCGGAACCGACGAGATCCATCTCACCGGGCTTGCCGATACGACCGACCGCCGCGCGGCGACCGAGGCGATGCGGGAGTTCATCGGACTGGAGGTGATGGGCGAAGGCGAGCACAGCCTCACCGCGCGGACGATGCTCGACGCCGCGGACCTCTCCGCCCACCGGACGCTGCAGCAGATCCAGCGAACGACACTCGAAATGCACGAAGACGCGATTCGAGCGGTGCTGGACAACGACGCCGGCCTGGGCGAGCGAATCGCAACGCAAGACGAGACGGTCGACCGCCTGTTCGCGCTGATCTCGCGGGAGTTTCAGCGCTCGCTGGTCGATCCGAACATCCCCCTCCAGCGCGACCACCTGAGTGCGTTCGAGTACTACATGGCGGCCCGACAGCTCGAACGGATCGCCGACCACGCCGAGAAGATCGCGATCACCGCGGGTGCGCTCGAAGAACCACCCGCCACAGAAGTCGCGGAGTCACTCGAAGCGTACGGAACGAGCGCCCGTGAAATCGTCCGCGAGGGCATCGACGGGCTGTTCGACGACTCGATTTCTCTGTCCGCGGTCATCGGAGACGCCGAAGAGCTGCTCACAGAACTCTCCTCGTTCGACGAAGCACTTCATCAATCAGCGGAAGATTACCGTCTCAGTGTCGTTCTCGATAGCATCGTCCGGACCGTCCAATACGGCGTCAACGTCGCCGAGGCCGGCCTTCGGGCGGGGTACCGGGAAGTCGAACACTGAGCGACTGCGGGTTCGCTCACTCGAAAAACTCGGTGACCAGTTCGTTGACTCTCGGCGCGCACTCGTGATGGACCCAGTGCGTTCCCTCGTCGATACGTTCGAGGCGACCATTCGGACAGAATCTGAGGCTATCCTCGGCCATTGCGGACCTGAGAAGCCGGTCTTGGGTTCCCCAGATCACCAACGTCTCCGGTTCGACGGTCATCGACGGGACACCTCCGGGATCGCGTCGCAGCAGTGAGCGATACCAGTTCAGCATGCCGGTCACTGCGCCGGGTTGCTGCCACGCCTCGCGATATCGATCCCGATCTTCGGACGTGAACGCGTCCTCGCTGTTGGTTGTATCGAGAAAGAGTTCGAGTCCGCGATAGTTGCGAGCGGTGAGCGCCCACTCTGAGAGGCCGGGGAACTGAAAGAGATACATGTAGGTGCTGTTGATCGTCTGTCTCAGATCACCGAAGAGATATTCGTCGAACACCGCCGGGTGCGGGATGTTCATCGTCACGGCTTGTGTGACGTATTCGGGGCAGTCGAGCAGAACCTGCCAGCCGACGGCCCCACCCCAGTCGTGAGTGAGAAAGCGGGCCTGCTCGTAGCCCAGCGCATCCAGCACGCCGATGGCGTCGGCAGCGAGTTCGGTTAGCCGGTATGCGCCGAGACCGCTCGGTTTGTCGCTGAGGTTGTATCCCCGCTGGTCGGGGACGATGACGCGATAGCCATCCTCGACCAGCGCCGGGATCTGGTGTCGCCAGCCGTACCAGAACTCGGGGAAGCCGTGGAGAGCCAAAACTGGTTCGCCGGTTGTCGGGCCGGCGGTGACGACGTGAAGGGCCAGTCCGTTCGTCTCGACAGTCCGGTGGTTCAACTCGGGCATCGCATCTGACATGGACTGACTGTGACGGCGACGGTAGAAGTATTCCGGGGCTCGGTCAGTCCGGTGCGTTGAAACCCTCGGCTACCGAAGCGATGGGTATGCTTCTCGAAGGAACGATCCTCCGTGGCCGGGAGTTCGAGCCAGTGGAGGGGCGGGTCGTCGTCGAGGACGGCGAAATCCTCGATATCGAAGAGAGAACGGCTCACAGCGAGGACATCATCCTCCCCGCGTTCGTCAACGCCCATACCCATATCGGCGATTCGATTGCCAAAGAGGCCGGCGAGGGGTTGAGTCTCGAAGAACTCGTCGCGCCGCCGGACGGCCTGAAACACCGATTGCTTCGGCAGGCCAGCAACGAAGAACTCGTCGCGGCGATGTCCCGCACGCTCTCCTTTATGGAGCAGTCCGGGACCGCAGCCTTCATCGAGTTCCGCGAGGGCGGTGTCGAGGGTGTCGAGGCCATCGAGGAAGCACTGGATGGCCACGACATCGAAAGCGTCATTCTCGGCCGGGAGACGGCGGCGGCGATGGAAGCCGCCGACGGGTTCGGTGCGAGCGGCGCGAACGACGCCGATTTCAGCCACGAACGCAGCGAAACGGCCGAAGCAGGCAAGCTCTTCGGAATCCACGCCGGCGAA
>JBLGCM010000128.1:0-5324 GCA_047617345.1 Natronomonas sp.
CGCCGAGCAGTAGCCTCTTCGATCACGTCGTCCTGCTCGCCCCGCCGCTGTTTGCGGTCGCGATCTGTCTCCCGGCGTATCTGATCGGTCGGCGGCTCGGCGGCCGGTTCGGAGGACTGGTCACCGTCGGATTCATCGCGTTCGCGCCGGATCGATTCCTCCAATTTACGCTCGCCGGACACACGCAGCACCACGCCGCCGAGACGTTGTTCATGACGCTTTCGATACTTGGCGTCATGGTCGCCCTCTCAGCTGCCGAGCAGGAGAAACCGGTGTACGAACTGCTCGCTGCCGGCGAGATCTCGACGCTGCGGGGAACGATCGGCTGGTCGCTTCTGGCCGGTGTGGCGATGTCGATGTATCTCTGGTCGTGGCCGCCGGGCGCCTGGCTGTTCGGTATCCTCGCGGTCTTTTTCACCGTTCATCTCTCGCTGGAGCACGTCAGGGGGCGCAGTCCGGAACACACGGCCTTCGTCGGTATCGTCAGCCTCTCCACGGCGGGGATACTCCAGCTGAGTTCGCTGCGAACGTTCGAGCTCGCAGTCACGAGTCGCTCACTGATCCAGCCCGGGCTCGCTTTCCTGGTTGTCTTCGGACTCGCTTTCCTTGCCTGGCTCTCTCGGGAAGTCGAAAGCCGCGACCTCTCACGGGCAGCGTATCCGGGACTCGTCGGCGGCATCCTTGTCGTCGGGACCCTCGTGGTCGCGTTCGCACTCCCGGAGCTGTTCGATTTCTTCTACAGTCAGGTCGACCGCGTGTTCGGGTTCGTCACCTCGCCGGGGACCGCAGCCGGAACCATCGGCGAAGCACAACCGCCGGCAAACCCCCGGCAGTACTTCTACGACCGCTACGGGATGGCAACCGTGACCGCCGCCGTGGGCGCCATCATCGTCCTCGGCCGACAGGCACTGAAAAAAGAGCCCGAGAGCCAGGAGCTTCTGATCGTCTTCTGGGCGGCGTTCATGATCGCAGCGACGCTCACCCAGACCCGATTCGGCAACTACCTCACGGTTCCGATCGGCGCGCTCAACGCGGTGTTCGCCGGCTTTTTGATCCGGACGCTCGGGACACCCGACACCGACGAGTTCACCATCGAGACCTACCAGGTCCTGACTGTCGCGCTGGTCGTGATGGTGATGTTCGTGCCGCTGGTCGGGCTGTCGTTCGGCGGTGTCGACGTGAGTGTCGACAGCACGGCACAACAGCGGGCCGACAACTTGAGCCAACCCGGCAACGTGATCGTCTGGGACGAAAGCCTCCAGTGGATGAACGAGAACACGCCGGAACCGGGCCAGTACGACAACCCCGACGGCGAGGCGATGGAGTATCTGGGAACCTACGACAGGACGGACGACTTCGAGTATTCCGACGGTACCTACGGCGTGCTCTCCTGGTGGGACTACGGTCACTGGATAACCAACCGCGCCGAGCGGATTCCGAACGCGAACCCGTTCCAGCAGGGCGCCCGTCCGGCGGCTGAATTCCTGCTCGCTCAAAACGAGTCCGAGGCGCTTTCGACTCTCGAAACCGAATTTGACGAGAGCGAAAACGCGGAAACGCAGTACGTGATGGTCGACTGGCAGATGGCCGAAACCGAGGGACAGGTCGGCGGGAAGTATTTCGCGCCGACGGAGTTCCACCCCGACTACGAAACCTCTGACTTCTACCAGCGGGTGATCAACCCGAACGCAGAGGTAACGACGAGGCAGCAACTGTTCCGGCAGACGCGGATGATCGCCCATTCACAGCCGTACTACAATTCGATGCTCACTCGTCTCTATCACTATCACGGGAGTTCACGGGCCCCCGACGCGATCGGCACAGAGCGGCTGGTCACCGGAGACCAGCGCCCGGTACAGTCCTTCGAGAGCGTCGAACAAGCACGTGAGTGGGCATCCGAATCCGAAACCCGACAGGTCGGCGGGATCGGACTGCTCCCCGAAGAGCGAGTCGAAGCGCTCGAACACTTCCGGGTCGTCCACATGAGCGAAACGTCGGCAGTCCCGAGACAGGGCAACGACGACGCGCAGAAACTGGCCGACAACGGCGTCAGCTTCGCTCGGTCGTCGGTCGTCCAGCGCGACCTGTTGAACTCGGGTATCCGAGAAGCCTACATTCAGCGGTTCCAGGGGCAGTTCGGTGAGGGCGACCAGCAAGAACAGCTGGCCCAACAGCTCGCGGCCCAGCGGGCCCAGCAGGCCGTGCAGGGAACCAACCCCGCCTGGGTCAAGACCTTCGAGCGAGTGCCGGGAGCGACGATCGAAGGCGAGAACGGGCCGGAAAATGGGATGGTGACCGTTTCGGTTCCGATCAACCCGGCGAACGGCAACGAGTTCCAGTACACCCAGCGCGTCCAGACTGACGACAACGGCGAGTTCTCCACGACGGTGCCGTACTCGACGACCGGCTACGACGAAATCGGCGTCGACGACGGCCACACGAACGTCAGCGCTCGCGCGAACGGGAGCTATCAGATCACCGGCTTCGGCGGCGAGGACGGACAGACCCGGTTGACGGGCACGGTCGACGTGCCAGAAGAGGCCGTCGTCACCGAAGGGAGCGAGCCGATTCCGGCCGAACTCGAACGGCAAACGAACAGCGGAAACGAATCCGTCGGCCTCCAGTCGTCGACGGTCAGCGATCCCGCCGACGAGATCACGCTCGAATTCGGGAACAGTACGACGGTCTCCGACGAGCAAAGGGCAGTCGCCGACACCAACGTGACCGCCGACGGCGAATCTGTCGAGGTGACTGGCGTCGAGAGCGGTGAGACCACGGTGACGGTGTCGCTCAACCGATCCATCGAGGCGGGCGAATCCGTCGAACTCAGCCACTCGCCCGAGCCGAACCAGCCGAGTATCGTCGTCGACACCAACGCCATCGGCGAGTTCACCGCGAGCGTGGAGAACAACGTCGGTAGCTGACGCGGCCGCTCCCTTTCCGACAGCATCGACACGAACTGATTACCGAGGGAAACCCGAAAGGACAAACGAGCGTGGACGATCCGAACAAGCACAGATGGCCGAAGCCGGCGTCGAGACGCCAGGAACGTCTGGGCTCCGGTTTCGACCGATCAGAAGCAGTTGTCACCGCAACCGGAGCGCATTCCGATCCCCGGAGCGAGACTGTCGCGGGTGAGCGATGACAGCCGATACCGAGACCGCAGATCGGGGGATCCGATCGTGGCTAATCATCTACGCGAAGGGACTCGCGATGGGGAGTGCAGACGCCGTGCCGGGTGTCTCCGGCGGGACGATTGCGCTGATCGTCGGGATTTACGAGCGACTTATCAGCGCGCTCACCGCGCTCGATCCGACGATTCTCAGACACGTACTGTCGCTTCACCGACCGACGGGCCGCGCAGCGTTCCTGAACGAGGTCCGCCGGATGGATCTCCCGTTTCTGGTGGCGCTGGGCAGCGGGATGGTGACGGCTGTCGTCCTGCTCGCGCGCGTCGTCGAGTTCGCGCTGGCGACGCTCACGGGACCGACCTACGCCTTCTTTTTCGGGCTGATCGGTGCCTCGGCGGTAATCCTCGGAGAGCGAGCGTGGATCCAGCAACCGCGTCAGATCCTCGCCGCGGTCGCCGGTTTCGCCATCGCGTTTCTGATCGCGGGAGTCTCGGGAGGGGGCGACGTTCCGAGTTCGGCTCCGGCCATCTTTCTCGCCGGTTCGATCGCGATCAGCGGGATGCTCCTCCCGGGTATCTCCGGGGCTTTCATTCTCCTCTTGCTCGGGCAGTACGAGACGATGACCGCGACGCTCAACGCCTTTGTCGACGGGCTGCTCGCGCTCGGTCGCGAGGGTGTAACCGACGCGCTCGTCCAGGACGGCGTGCTGATCGCCGCCTTCCTCTCCGGGGCTGCCGTCGGCGTCCTTACCGTTGCCTACGCGGTGCGGTGGGCGCTCGAAACCTACCGTCGGGCGACGCTCGTCTTTCTGGTCAGCCTGATGGTCGGCTCGCTCCGGCTGCCGGTCCTCGAGGTCCTCGCCGTCACCGAAGCGACACTCTCGGGGATCGCGACCGTCGCCGTCGCCGCCGCCGTTGGGGCAGCCCTCATCTTCGCGCTGGACTGGGCGACTGAAGACCTCTACTACTGAGCGGCAAAACACCTTTTCCCGCTGCGAGCCCACGACCGTGTATGACCGAGCAAATCACGGCTGTCGCCCGAGCAATCGCCGAAGCGGACTCGACGGTCGCTTTTACCGGGGCTGGTGTCAGCACGGCGTCGGGGATTCCCGACTTCCGCAGCGAGGGCGGGATCTGGGACCAGTACGACCCCTCGGAGTTTCACTACAGCAAGTTCAAGGCCGATCCGGCGGCCTTTTGGGAGCTGCGTCTCGACCTGTACGAGGAGATCTTCGACGACGAGATCGAACCGAACGAGGCCCACCAGGCCCTCGCCGCGCTGGAAGCGGCGGGCCATCTGGAGACGGTGATCACGCAGAACGTGGACGGACTGCACGAGGCCGCCGGCTCGTCGGTGGTCGCGATTCACGGCAACGGCCAGCGCGTGGCCTGTGAAGACTGCGGGCGGACGGAGCCACTCGACGCCGCCCGCCAGCAGATCGACGGGGGACGACTCCCGCCGGAGTGTTCGACCTGTGGTGGTGTCCTGAAGCCGGATACGGTGCTGTTCGGCGAGCAACTCCCGAGGATACCCCTCCAGCGGGCGAAACAACAGGCCCGGGACGCGGACGTGTTGCTCACAGCCGGCTCGTCGTTGACTGTCGAACCGGCGGCGTCGCTCCCGCGAATCGCCAATCGCACCGGGGCGACGCTGGTGATCGTCAATCTCGAAGAGACACCCGTCTCCGACAGCGCCGAGTTCGATATCCGCGGCGATGTGACCGAGGTGCTCCCGGCGGTCAGTGACACCATCGAACGGCTATAGCCGGGACAGAGACGATGGCTTCGGAAAAGGTAAGTGCTGGTCGGCAATACCCCGCGGTAGTGACTGGACCGGTCCGACGAGCCGCGGCGTTTGCCACCGTGAGTCTGCTCGCCTTCGCGGTCCCCGTTGTCGAGGGCATCGGCGAGCCGGCGGTGGCGACGGTGCTGGCAATCGGTCCCTTTCTGATCGTCGCCGCCGGCGCGCTCGCGCTCGATCCCGACACGGTGCTGTTCGAGCTGTTCGCCCGGCCCGGCGACCGCCGCGACGGGGCGCTGTACGGTCTCGCCGGCTTCGCGCTCGCGGCAGCCGGAACGGCCGTCCTGGCCGTCGAGTTCGGCCTGCCGGTGTCGATTTACGTCGGGGCGGTGCTGCTGCTTTCGGTCGGCAACCTCGCCGGACAGGGCTGTCGGTACTTGTGGGGTGATCCGT
>JBLGCM010000129.1:0-5307 GCA_047617345.1 Natronomonas sp.
GTCTGGCTGGCAGTGATCGCCGTCGGCCTGGGAACGTACGCCCTGCGGGCTTCTTTTCTGTTCCTGTTCGAGCGGTTCGGAGACGTTCCGGATAGCGTCGAAACCGGCTTGGCGATGGTTCCCGCCGCGGTGTTGTCGGCGCTGGTCGTCCCGGCCGTGGTGGCGCCCGAGGGAACACTCGCAGTGAGCGGGAACGGGCGAATCCCGGCAGCGCTCCTCGCGGCCGCAGTCGCGTGGTACACCGAGAGCATCCTCGCGACGATTGTTGCCGGGCTGGTGGCACTGATCGTAATCGGCGCGGTGTGAGCTACAGGATTGCCCACCGTACCGTCGTGAACTATCCCGGCGCTTGTGTGCCGTTCGAGGCCGTCGTTCCCGACAGGCCGGGTGGCAGGCGGTGGGGGAAGCTACCCCCGCACGATCAGCGACACCGCCAGCCCCAGCGCGACGACCTCGAAGGCGGCTAACAGCACGAAGACGGCCGCCGGGGAGCCGTAGGTCAGCGCCGCGCCGACGATAGAGGCACCGAGCGCGCCGATGCCGAAAATCGCCAGATAGGTGTAGCCAAAGGAGAGCCCGCGGTGTTCCGGCGGGGAGTATTTCGCAATCGTCGCCTGACTGAGCGGCTGGATCCCGAAGAGAACGAATCCGAGCGCGACGCTGGCGAGAAGCAGCGTCGGGAGCGAGCCGGCCGCGGGGACAAAGAGCAGCGCGATACCGGCGAGCAGACCGAGCATGATCGCCAGTCCGCGCTCGACGGCGACGCTGTCGGTCAACCGACCGCCGACGTACTGCCCGCCGATGCCGACCGCCAGCAGGCCCGCGTAGAGATACTGCGCGAGGTCGAACTCCCGGGCCAGCCGACCGTCAGGGATCGGACCGAGCCCTTCTCCCGGAGCGAGACTCACGAGCGGGTCGAGGAAATCACCGAGCATCTCCGGGAGGAACGTGACCATCCCGCGGTAGTACAGCCCGTTGAACAACACGAGAACGAAGACGGTGGCAAAGCCGGCGGTGAACAGTCCGCGGGAGGCAGAAGCGAACTCTCGGGCCGATCCGATATCTGCGGTCGGCGCGTCGCCGCCGTCGGCCGTCGCGACCGCTGCCGCCTCGTCGAAATCAACGGCCAGCCCGACCAGTGCCGCCAGCAAGGCAGGGACAGCCAGAATCAGCGTTGCCGTCCGCCAGTCGACAGCAACCAACAGGATCGCAGTGAGAAACGGCCCGCCGGCGATTCCGACGTTTCCGGCCATTCCGTGGTAGGCAAAGGCCGAGCCCCGCTGTTCGACGGCGTTGCTGATCAGCGAGAGCCCGGCCGGATGGTAGACACTCGCCGACAACCCCCACAGTCCGAGCGCGACCGTAATCCCGACAATTCCGGGAGCGGCGCTGAGAACGACAAACGACGAGCCCATGCCCAAAAGACAGGCGACGATGAGTCGGCGCGAGCCGAAGCGGTCGACGAGGAGTCCGCCGGGGAGCGCGCCGACGCCGAACAGCCCGTAGCCGACAGCGACGACAGTCCCGAGCGTCGCGGAGTTGACCGCAAACTCCACCAGCCAGACGGTCATCAAGATCGGAACCGACAGCTCGTAGGTGTGAACTATCCCGTGACCGGCCATCGTAAAGCCCGTAATCGCACGGTCGTTCGCGTTCATCGCTGTGCGCCCGTCCTGATGGCACGGTATGGTCGGAGCATCTCGGTGCTCATCTGCATCTTTTCGTACGGGCTCCCCGTTCAATGCAGTTGTTATTCGCGAGGTTGCATGTGTCCTCGATCACTCTACCGCGTCGATATCACCGTTTTGGCATGAACGAGTCTACGAGCATGCGGCATCAGATCTGCAAGGTCCCGGTTACGCGATGGTCGAGATCACACCGGCGGACGCCGAGCGAATCGAAGCTGGCGTCGTGATGGGTCGGGGGGACATCGGTGTCGACGGCTTCCCGTGAATACGCCCCGCGGACGCGGCGGATCGGAACCGAGTTTTGAACACCTGAGCGGCGTACTGGTGTGAACAAGTCGCGTCCCCCGCAGTTCTGGGTGCTCTCCCTCGTCCGCTTCGCCGAGGGCTTCGGGTTCATCACGCTCCTCTCGACGTGCGTCAACACCCTCGATCCACAAGGCGGGGCCGTCCTCGGTGTGACGATCAGCGCCGGATTCATCACCGAGATGTACACGACGGGATTCACACTCGGCCAGACGGTTGCGGTCGTCCCGCTTTCGTGGGCTGGCGACCGGTTCGACAAGTGACTGGTCGTGCTCGCTGTGTTGGGGGCCGGTGCCGGGGTCGACGCGCTCTTCCCGGTCGTCGACTCTTCGCGTTCGTTTATCGGAATCCGGGCGTGCAGGGAGTGGTCGTGACTGGCAGCGGGTTCATGACACTCTCGCTCGTTGGACAGATCGCAGACCTCGGAACTCGTGCGGAAAAATCGGCCGTGCTAACGCCGCCTCCTTCGCGGCCGTCCTCGTGTGCGATCACGGTCGGACAGCCCTGAGCACGTGGTGACGACAGCCCCGAGGGGTGCAGACGCCCCACACATCTATATGCCCCGCGGTGTTGGATTAGGGTATGCCCCTCGAAGATGAGTTCGGTCGGGACGTGACAGGGATCCGGATCTCACTGACCGACCGATGTAACTTCGATTGCGTGTACTGTCACAACGAGGGGTTGGGTGACACGCGCGGTCCGATGGACCCCCAGGACGGCGAGATGACCACCGACGAGGTCGTTCGAATTCTCGACGTCGTGTCGGAATTCGGTGTCGACGCTGTGAAGTTCACCGGCGGGGAGCCGATGCTTCGCGATGACCTCGAAGAGATCGTCCGCCGGACGCCCGAGGAGATGGAGGTGTCGATGACCACCAACGGGACCTTCCTTCCCGGCCGGGCACCCGACCTCGTCGAAGCAGGCCTCGACCGTGTCAACGTCTCACAGGACGCACTCGACCCGGACGATTTCGCAGAACTGACCAAAAGCGGCGCCTACGACCGCGTGATCGAGGGCGTCGAAGCCGCGCTCGACGCGGGACTGGCTCCGGTCAAACTGAATATGGTCGTTTTCGAGCCCACAGCGGGATACGTCCCCCAGATGGTCGACCACGTCGCCCGAAACGACGGGCTCAGGCTCCAGTTGATCGAGTACATGCCCGAAATCGCGGGCCACCCGGAGTGGGCCATCGATATCGAACGCGTCCACGAGTGGCTCGCCGATCAGGCCCACCGAATCGAGCGCCGCGAGATGCACAGCCGGGCCCGGTACTTTATCGAAGAAGGCGAGGCAACCGACGAACGACCAGTCCGGGTCGAACTGGACAGCGGGGAGACGGAACTCGACAGCCTGCCGGAAACCGCCGGCGAAGGGATGGTCGAGATCGTCGACCCCGTCGAGAACGCCGAGTTCTGCGCGAACTGCCACCGGGTGCGCGTCACGCACGACGGCAAATTCAAGGGCTGTTTAAATCGCCACGACGACCACCGACCGATGGGCGAGATGTCGAAAGCCGAAATCCGCGAGACCTTCCGCGAGACGGTCGCCAATCGGGTCCCCTATTACGGGGAGTACATGGTTCGAGAAGACGGCGAGTGGGTACCGAACGAGGAGTACCTCGATCTCGTCGAATCGCACGCCGACGACTGATCGCTCCGGTCGGTCTGACGGATACTTTCTTATCACCAGCAGGCGAACTGCCGGGTAGATCAATGAGCGAACACGATCACGACGACGATCACGGGGGCGGGCACGGCCACGACGACACCCACCAGCACAGCCATCTCGAACTGGAGGCCGTCTCGTTCGGGGTTGTAACCGTCTCGTCGAGTCGGACCCTGGAGACCGACGAGGGCGGCGACCGGATCCAGGAGTTGATCGAGGCCGACGGACAGTCTGTCGCGGTCCGAGAACTGGTCGGCGACGATCAGGCAGCCATCGCGGCGACTGTCGAGGCACTCGTCGAGCGTGACGACGTGGACGCAATCGTGCTGACCGGCGGGACCGGCCTCTCACCGGAAGACGTGACCGTCGAGGCGGTCCGACCGCTGTTCGATCAGGAGATACCCGGCTTCGGGGAGTTGTTCCGCTGGCTCTCCTACGAAGACATCGGCCCGCGAGCGCTTCTCTCGCGCGCCTTCGCGGGCTCGAAAGACGGCGTTGCTATCTTCTGTCTCCCCGGAAACAAGCAGGCCGCCGCGTTCGGCACCGAGGAGTTGATCCTCCCGACTGTCGCGCACGTCCTCGGTCACGCGCAGGGCGTATGAGTTGCCGAGCAACCGGCGCTGGCAGGCGCACGGGAGAACACAACGTATAGGCGTTCGTGGTCGAACGCATAGGTATGCAACTGCAGGCCCGCGAGCACGTCCCCGTGCTGACCGGGATTCTCACGACCGTCTCGCTCGCGCTCGTCTTCGGGGCAGTTCTCGGAGCGGTCCCCGACGGAGTTCTCCCGCACGTCGGGGGACTGGTTAGCGCGATCCCGCACATCAACGCCGTCCTGAGTCTCACAGCGATCGGAACGATCTCCTACGGCGTCGTCTCGATCCGCCGCGGTGAAATTGCCCGCCACCGGCGGACGATGCTGGCCAGTACGGGACTGTTCGCGCTGTTTTTGCTCCTCTATCTCTATCGGATCTCTCTGGAGGGGCCGACGACCTATCCCGGTCCCGAATTGCTCTATCAGTACGTCTACCTGCCGATGCTGGCGGTTCACATCCTGCTCGCGGTGTGCTGTATTCCGGTCGTCTACTACGCACTGCTGCTCGCAATCACGCGCCCGCCCGCGCAGCTGTCCGAGACGAACCACCCCCGAGCGGGACGGATCGCCGCGGCGCTGTGGCTGGTCTCGTTCACCCTCGGAGTGGTGGTCTATCTGCAGTTGTACGTGCTCTTCTGACCCCCAGTCGCTGTGGAGTCGGGCGGAGACACTCAGCGTCGGTCGTCGATATCCCGACGCGCGGCCCGCTCGGCCTCCTCGCGGTCCATTTCCTCGGTTTCGCCTTCGGCCCGGACGAGTACGTACAGCGCGAGTGGGGCGGCGATAGCGACGATGACGAACACCCCGAACGCGATACCACTGGTGACGGCCATGCTTAGCCGAGGAAGATATCGACGATATCACTGGTCCCGCTGGTGGTGTCCCGGTACAGTTCCGAATAACCGCAGTTCAGACACGAGACGACTTTGAACGAGTTCGTCTGGATATCGAACATCTTCGAGAGACCCCCGCCAGTCGTCGAGATCTCGCCGATATCGGTCTCACTGTGCCCGCACTTCGGGCAGCCACGGTCGGTGTCGTGAACCATGCGAATAG
>JBLGCM010000130.1:0-5307 GCA_047617345.1 Natronomonas sp.
CGACATCCCCATCCTGTGGTACGGATGCCGACGACAGCTGCTCGTACGCGTCACTCTCCGGGAGTGCAGTCGCCAGCTCACCGTCCGGCGTGTCGCACCCTCCGGAATCGCTGTCCGTATCCCCGCTACCGGGGCTGCTCTCGGAATCAGCACACCCCGTTACGGTCGGTATCGCTGCTGTCGCAAAGACAGCTGTCGTCTTCACGAGGGTCCGCCGTCTCATATTAGACCGATATTATTCCAATCGCTCTTATACTTTGGAGGCAGTCACGAAGGACTGATTTTCCCCTCCGATCCGAAAACGGGTCGTCAGAGAGGGGCGCGCCCGGCGGGTTAATCGGCTTTCCTCTCAGATGGTGGCAGGGAACGGGTGGACACACCGAACGACTCGCAATGCCCGTCTTTCGAGGTTTCGTTCGCTCAGAAGTTCGCCCACGAAACTGATGGGAATCTGAGTTCCTCCCAGTCGACCATCCTCACTCGCACCATTCGCTCCGATGGATCGTCGACGTTCGCAAACGCGAAAGCCCGCTTCGATGGACTCGCCGGGACCGAGCAAACGCTTCGCGTTTGCGAGGGTCGGCGAGGAAACGACTGAGCGAACGGAGTGAGCGAAGGAAGTGGACTCGCCGGGATTTGAACCCGGGGCCTTCCCCGTGCCAGGGGGATGATCTACCACTGATCTACGAGCCCTCTACCCCTGATTTTCCGATGGCCTTGCTTAAACCCATCGGAACGGCTGCCGAGGACGGAACGCACGTTTTATAACGCCGACTGGATTAGAGGGCCCTACGAATGCCAAACTCGAATGGACCACAGCAGGGCACGCGGCACAAACTTCAGAACGATCCGCGAGATCAAGGAACCTCGCCGCCGCAGCAGGCCGTCGAGAAGTTCGAGGCGGGCGACACGGTCCACCTTTCGCTGGACCCGAGCGTCCAGGAAGGCCGCTTCCACCCCCGATTCAACGGCGAAGTCGGCACCGTCGTCGGCGAGCAGGGCCAGGCCTACAAGGTCGAGATCACCGACGGAGACGTCGAGAAAATCGTCATCGCCAAGCCCGCTCACCTGACGAACCAGAACTAATCTCTCTACTCGACGGTCACGCTTTTTGCGAGGTTTCGCGGTTTGTCGATCGGCCGGCCGAGGTTATTCGCTACGTGGTAGGCCACCAGTTGTAGTTGGACGTTCGTCAGTAGTGCCGCCGCCCGCGGGTGCGTCTCCGGAATCCTGAGGACGTGATCCGCGTACAGTTCCGCGTCGCTCTGCCCGTCGGTCACCGCGACAACCGGCGCGTCCCTGGCCTCGACTTCCTTGATGTTGCCGACCGTCTTGCGGGCGATCTCTCCGTCGCCGACGACGAGTGCGAACACGGGCGTCTGGTCGGTGACCAGCGCCAGCGGGCCGTGTTTGAGCTCGCCGGCAGCGAACCCTTCGGCGTGTTCGTAGCTGATCTCCTTGAGTTTCAGTGCCCCTTCGAGGGCAACGGGGTACTGGTAGCGGCGGCCGATGAAGAAAAATGACTCGGCGTCAGTGTACTCGTTGGCAATCTCCGCGGCAACCGAGTTGTCGAGCACGCTCTGGATATCGCCGGGCAGATCGCGAAGCGCCGGGATGATGGAACTGCGGGTCTGACTTCTCTCGGCGGTTGCGAGCGCGAAGAGATTGAGCGCGGCGAGTTGGCCGACAAAGGTCTTCGTCGCCGCGACACCGATCTCGGGACCGGATCGAATGTATAGCGCGTAATCGCACTCTCGCGTTGCCGTTGACCCGACGGTGTTCGTCACGGCGAGGGTCTCCGCGCCGCGGCTTCTGGCTTTCCGAAGCGCCGAGAGCGTGTCGGCGGTTTCGCCGCTCTGAGTGATCCCGACGACGAGATCATCGTCGATCGGCGGCGGTGAGGTGGCATACTCGCTGGCGAAATACGCTTGAGCCGGGATTCCAGCCTCGGCAAACAGTTGGGAGCCGTACAGCGCTGCGTGGTAAGACGTCCCACAGGCGACGAACTGGATGCTCGTCGGCGAAAGGTCGCCGACGTTCTCGATGTCGACTGCACTTCCGAGTTCGTCGACCCGACCGCGAAGACACTGCCGGAGTGCCCGGGGTTGTTCGTTGATCTCCTTTAGCATATAGTGGTCGTAGCCGCTCTTGCCCGTCTCCTCAGCGTCCCACTCGATGGTCTCGATGGCTTTCTCGACCTCTGCTCCGTCGCTGTCGGTGACCGTCAGTCCGCCGTCGAGGCGAGCGAATTCGCCGTCTTCGAGATAGATCACGCGGGCGGTGAACTCCCGGAATGCGGGCACGTCGCTGGCGATGAAATACGGCCCCTCGGCTACGCTGACGTCCCCGGTGCCTTCGGGATCGAGGCCGACACCGATCACGAGCGGTGAGTCGTTCCGGGCAGCGAACAGCGCGTCGGAGCCGTCGATAATCGCGGCGATGGCGTAACTCCCTTCGAGTTGGTCGATTGCCGCTCGAAACGCCGCTTCCGGCTCCGATCCGCGTTCGAGTTCGGCCTCGATCAGATGCGGGACAACCTCCGTGTCGGTGTCACTGGTAAAGGTGTGTCCTGCTTCGATCAGGTCGTCGCGAATGGCCTGGTAGTTTTCGATAATCCCGTTGTGGACGACAGCGACGTCGCCCGTGCAATCTTGGTGTGGGTGGGCGTTCGCGTCGGTCGGCGGGCCGTGGGTGCTCCAGCGGGTGTGTCCGATTCCAATCGTTCCGGAGAGCGGCTGTTGATCGAGCGCGTCGCGGAGTTGCTCGATCTTGCCGCTGGTCTTTTTGACGCTGAGGCTGTTCCCGCCGAGTGCGACGCCGGCGGAATCGTACCCGCGGTACTCCAGATTTTCGAGGCCGCGGACGAGCGTCTCCAGCGTGTCACCGTTGCGGCCGACACAGCCGATAATTCCGCACATCAGCGAATCACCTCCGCGCCGATAGGGACGTGACCGCTGACATATGCGCCCGTCCCGATCAGGGCTTTCGTCCCGACGAGCGTGCCGGGCTCGAAAGAGACGTCGCCGGCGACTTCGACCCGATCTGCGAGGACGGCTCCCAGCGCCTGCTCCTCGTGGATCTGGTTGCCGATCCGGACGTCGCTCGGTCCGCCGGGGATGACCGTCGCGGCACCGAGGTCGACATCCTGGCCGATGACGGTATCGATAACGGTCGAGCCGTGACCGATCCTGCTATCCTCGTCGACAACCGCGCGCTCGACCGCCGCGTTCGGCTCGACGGTGACGTTGCGCGAGAGAGCGACGTTCGGCCCCACGACGGCACCGGCCGCGATCTCGCAGTCCGGTCCGACGACGACCGGGGGCTGTAGCGTCGCGTCCTCGTGAATGCCCACTTCGTCGTCGATCCAGACACCAGGTCGGGACTCCGGTTCGCTGGTCCGCCCGCGGTCGAGGACTTCGCGGGCGACCGAGAGGAGATCCCACGGGTATGTCGCATCGACCCACATCCCGTCGATGGGGACGCCAGTGACCGCGCGTCGGTCGACGAGGCGTCCGATCGTATCGGTCAGCGCGAGCTCGCCCGACTGCCTGGGCGTGGCTTCGATTTCCTCGAAAATTGTTTCCTCGAAAGCGTAGATACCGGCGTTGATAACGCCGTACCCCTCTGAATCGGGCTTTTCGACCAGCTCCGTTACCTCCGAACCGTTGAGGGACACGACTCCGTACCGGCTTGCGTTGTCGCGCTCGATCACCGCCATTGCCGCGGGCCGATCAGACTCCGCGAACGCCGCTCCGACTGCTTCGACTGCGGCTGCCTCGATGAGCCGGTCGCCGTTGACAACCAGAAGCGGTTCCGAAACGGTCTCGGCCGCCTGCAAGAGGGCGTGACCACTCCCGAGTTGTTTGCCCTGGACGACGTATTCGACGGGCACGTCTCGGTAGCTCGGGCCGATGTAGCTTTGGACGCGCTTGCGACGGTAGCCGACGACGAGCACGATTCGTTCGATTCCCGCGTCGACGAGCGCATCGAGAACGTGTTCGAGAATCGGCCGGTTCGCCGCCGGAAGCATCGGTTTCGGGCGGTTCTGCGTCAACGGCCGCAACCGCGTTCCTTCCCCAGCCGCGAGGACCACTGCTGTCCGGGTGTGCATATGATATGATCAGACGGCTTCTGGTTTGTACCTTTGGGCCTCGCTAGTCTGCTTATTCGAAAAGAAGGAATGCATTTCCTTCGCTGGTGTCTGCTCGTCTACTCACAGGGGCTCTTCGCCTTCGATGATCCGGAGTGCACGGTCCGCGAGTTCCGGTACCTGCTGTTCCATGCGCGGATACATCGGATCGTCGGAGTTACCCTCGAGATATCGCCGGAAGAACATCTCGCCGAGGCCGGCGAGTTTGTAGACGGCAAGCGCCCGGTAGAACCGCTCGTGTTCGAACTCGTAGCCGGTCTGGGTCTCCCAGCGCTCGACCAGTTCCGTCCGGTTGGGGTAGTCGGAATGTTCCATGAACGAGCTGACGAACTCCTCGCGGCCCGTCGAAGGATCTTTCGCCTCGCGCCAGTACGAGAGCATCCAGCCCAGATCAGCCCGTGGGTCGCCCAGCGTCGCCATCTCCCAGTCGAAGACGGCAAGCAGTTCGACCGGCGGTTCGGGATCGAACATCACGTTGTCGAGTTTGTAATCCCCGTGGACGAGGGTGTGAGGGTGGTCCTCGGGGCAGTTCTCCTGGAGCCACTCTCCCACGTTTTTCAGCGTCGGGACTTCCCGTTCCTCGGCGGTCACCTCGAAGGCCCACGACAACTGCTTGCCCCAGCGGTCGACCTGTCGCTGGGTGTAGCCCTCGGGCCGACCGAACTCTCCGAGACCGACGGATTCGTAGTCGAGTTCGTGAATCGAAGCGAGCGTATCGACGAGTTCTGTGCCGACCCGTCGGCGGGCTTTTTCGTTCGCGAAGGCCTCGGACTCGGAATCACGGAGGACCTCTCCGCGAAAGCGGTCCATGACGTAGAAATCGCTGCCGATGATGCTGTGGTCGTCGGTCGCGGCGACCGTCGGCGGGACGGGCACGTCCGTCTCCTGCAAGGCGTCGATGACCTTGTACTCCCGGAGAACGTCGTGAGCGGTATCGGCAGTCTCGCCCGGCGGCGGCCGCCGGATGACGAGTTCTCTGTCTCCCCAGTCGACGAAAAGCGTCTCGTTCGAGTGTCCCTCTTCGTGGCGATAGACCTCGTACTCCTCTACAGGGCCCAGTTCCGCCGTGAGAAACTCGGCCAGCGCGTCGACGTCGACCAGCCGGTCGAAGTAATCTGTCTCCTCTTCTGTCATCGTCTCCCTCTATCGAGGCCCCG
>JBLGCM010000131.1:0-5305 GCA_047617345.1 Natronomonas sp.
AACAGTGCTTGTCGGATCGTCAGCCCTCCCGTGTCACTGACGCCGATGACAGCCAGGCTGCTGATAACGACTCCCCACAGCAGGAACCCGACGAACCGTAACCGTCGAGTTCTCGCCCGTGCCGTGGGATTCGTGGGAATGTCGTCGTCGTCGTGCGACCACGGATTTTGCATACTGTTCGACTCGTCTGAACCGGTATCTTTCTCCGTGAAGACACAGAATTTGTCAGTTCTAGCTCTGGTATTAATTCACTCTCGCTGAAACGTCCGGCGAATCAGACCCGACGCCGGGCCACTGTCCTCCCCGAAAGTGCGAGGCGGTGTCCGGAGATTCGCTCGCGGGAGCCGGCCTCAGTCACCAGCGACCGCAGTCTCGGTTCGACTGCCCGGGTCGCCGGCCTGCCAGAAGGACAGCGCCGTCGCGTAGACCAGCGCCGCGAAGATGAGCTGTGCGGCCGTCTGGTGGAGCATCGATGCAGTCACGCCGAAGTTGAGGACGGTGTTGGCCCCGAAGAGGATCTGCAGCGGGAGCATGATGATCGCGATTCCCAGCGCGTAGGTGATGCGGGCGTCGTACTCACCCCGCCAGGAGACCAGCCCCGCCCCGAGGATCATGAAGCCGACGACCATCGCGACGAGGCGGTGGAACCACTCGACGAAACTCGGCCACGTCGCCGGAACGAGCCCCAGCCACCCGTCACAGAACGGCCACCGACCCGCGCAGGTCAGCCCCGCACCGATCTTGCCGGTGTAGACGCCCAGCAGGATGAGCGCGAACGTTCCGACCGTCGTCGCAGCCAGGTAGTGGCGGAATGAGATGCCCATACACGACCCTCAGGAGTGGGGATATTTGAATTGTAGCATTCGATACGGGGCCGGTTCCCCGCCTCGCGACCGAACTGCGGGCGGAGAGGGGGGCCAGGGGTTCCGATGCTCTTTTGGGCTCTCCGAGTGCTCGTATGAGCATGGGACTAGACGAGGACGCTCTCGATTATCACCGGGAAGATCCGCCCGGCA
The DNA here is from genome assembly GCA_047617345.1 of Natronomonas sp. Classification (GTDB taxonomy): domain Archaea; phylum Halobacteriota; class Halobacteria; order Halobacteriales; family Haloarculaceae; genus Halovenus. Next base: position 1,017 of record JBLGCM010000131.1, read on the forward strand.
AGATCGAGATCTCGACTACGAAACCGACGAACACGCAGCGTGATCTCAGTCTGGCGTACTCGCCGGGCGTCGCCGCGCCCTGCCGAGAGATCCGCGACGACGTCGAACAGGCCTACACCTACACGACCAAAGGCAACATGGTCGGTGTCGTCTCTAACGGCAGCGCAGTCCTCGGACTGGGCGATATCGGTCCGCAAGCCAGCAAGCCGGTCATGGAGGGGAAGGGGGTCCTGTTCAAACGGTTCGCCGACATCGACGTGTTCGACATCGAACTCGACCACGAAGACCCCGAAGCGATGATCACCTCGATCAAGGCGATGGAACCGACCTTCGGCGGGATCAACCTCGAGGATATCAAAGCGCCGGAGTGTTTCGAGGTCGAGTCGCGCCTGCGCGAGGAGATGTCGATTCCGGTGTTCCACGACGACCAACACGGCACGGCTATCATCTCCGGAGCGGCGCTGCTCAACGCCGTCGAGATCAGCGACAAGGATATCGCCGACCTCGATATCGTCTTCTCGGGTGCCGGTGCGAGCGCGATTGCGACGGCGCGGTTTTACGTCTCGCTGGGCGCAGACAAAGACCGGATCACGATGTGTGATTCCAGCGGGATCATCACGAAAGAGCGGGCGGAATCGGGCGATATCAACGAGTTCAAACGAGAGTTCGCGACCGACGTTCCCGAGGGCGACCTCACGGACGCCATGGAGGACGCAGACGTCTTCGTCGGTCTCTCAGTCGGGGGGATCGTCGACGAGGAGATGGTCCGCTCGATGGCCGATAACCCGATCATCTTCGCGATGGCCAACCCCGACCCTGAAATCGGCTACGAGGAGGCCAAACAGGCCCGCGACGACACCGTCATCGTCGCGACGGGTCGATCGGACTACCCGAATCAGGTCAACAACGTGCTCGGATTTCCCTTCATCTTCCGGGGGGCACTCGACGCGCGCGCGACGGAGATCAACGAGGAGATGAAGGTCGCGGCGGCGGAGGCGCTGGCCGAACTCTCCCAGGAAGACGTGCCGGACGCGGTTGTCAAGGCCTACGGCGACGATCCGCTGCAGTTCGGCCCCGATTACATCATCCCGAAACCGCTGGACCCGCGTGTCCTCTTCGAGGTCGCTCCCGCAGTCGCGGCGGCGGCGATGGAAAGCGGTGCGGCCCGCGGCGAACTCGATCTGGAGGCGTACGCCGAACGTCTGGAGGCTCGACTCGGCAAATCCCGCGAGATGATGCGCGTCGTGCTCAACAAGGCCAAAAGCGACCCCAAGCGGGTCGTCCTCGCGGAAGGCGACGACGAGAAGATGGTTCGGGCGGCCTATCAGCTCACCGATCAGGGGATCGCCAACCCGATACTTCTGGGCGACCGCGAGGAGATCTGGGAACAGATGGACCAACTCGGCCTGAACTTCGATCCCGAGGTGGTCGACCCCGACGAGGACAACCTCGATCCGTACGCCGACCGACTGTACGAACTCCGCAAGCGCCACGGGCTCACGCGGCGGGAGGCCGACGACCTCATCGAGGACGGCAACTACCTCGGCAGCGTGATGGTCGAGATGGGCGACGCTGACGCGCTGTTGACCGGGCTGATGCACCACTACCCGGCCGCGCTCCGCCCGCCGCTGCAGGTGGTCGGCACCGCCGAGGACGCCAACTACGCCGGCGGCGTCTACATGCTCACCTTCAAAAACCGCGTCATCTTCTGTGTCGACGCGACGGTCAATCAGGACCCGAGTCAGGAGGTGCTGGAGGAGATGACCCACCACACCGCCGAACTCGCCCGTCGATTCAACGTCGAACCGCGGGCGGCACTGCTCTCCTATTCCGATTTCGGCAGCGTCGACAACGCCGGCACTCGGAAGATTCGCCGGGCCGCAGACAACCTCCGGGCGGACCCGGCTATCGACTTCCCGGTCGACGGCGAGATGCAGGCCGACACCGCCCTTGTCGAGGACATCCTCACCGACAGCTACGAGTTCTCCGAACTGGACGAGCCCGCGAACATCCTCGTCTTCCCGAACCTCGAAGCGGGCAACATCGGCTACAAACTGCTCCAGCGACTCGGCGGCGCAGAAGCCATCGGGCCGATGCTCGTCGGCATGGACGAACCGGTCCACGTCCTCCAGCGCGGCGACGAGGTCAAAGACATCGTCAACCTCGCAGGCGTGGCGGTCGTCGACGCCCAGGAGGAGTAACTGACTGCGAGGCGATGCGGGGAGCCAGCCCGATTCACTCGGCGAAGCCGAACAGAACCGAGGCGAGCAGAAAGACCCCGAGCGCGACGGCGACGCCGGCCCCGACCGCGAGAATGAAATCGTCGAGGGCGACCCGCGCCGCGAACATGCCGACTGCGCCGGCTTCGAGTCCGGCCCCCAGGGCAGCAGTGTCGAGACCGCCCGCCCCCTCGTCGCGGCCCTCGGCAACCGTTCCATCGAAATCCGCCGTCTCGCCGGACCGCTCGGACGTGTTGTTTTGCTGGAGTATCCACGGGAGCAACAGCGCGGACCCGATCGCGGAGAGCAGCCCGACCACCGCACCGAAAACCAACGCGTCGGTATCGAACACGAAATAACAGGCCGCTGCGAGCGCCACGCCGTTTATCACACCCGATCCCGCGCCGATGAGCCTGGCCGTTCGCTCGTCGATCTGTTCCCCATCGGTCCCGTCGAGGTCGGCAGGCTCGTTCGACATAGCTGCGGGTATCAGTGCAGTCACAAAAACGATTGCTGACACTCTCTCGGTGAGAAACGCCCGCTACTCGAACAGCCCCGTCGTCGCGTTCCGCATCTCCGCCACCGACGCATCCGTTTTGAACGTCGTGCCGCCGTAGTGCGTTCGCGACGCCCCGAAGCCGGCTGTCCGAAGTGCGCCCAGAAAGTCGGCCATCGCGGGGGCGGGTTCGCCCCACTCCTCGCAGAGTCGGTGCTGGTCGTAGTGTGTCGGCTCGTCGAGTTCCGCGCCGAGGCGGTCGAGCAGATCGCGCGCTTTGTCGGCGGTGCCCATCTCGTCGCCGACCGCCTCGCGGACGGCGGGCAGAAAGTCGGGATCACGGGTCCGGTCGAGCCAGACCGGGCCGGCGGTCGTAACCGTGCTGTTGCAGTTCGAACATTCCTCGGGCGGGTCGGCGAGCAGCCCCGCCTCTGTCTCGCGGTGCAGGCAGTTGTCGCAGTGGTAGATAAAACCCAGCCCCTCGACGACGGCGTTGGCCGCGCGCGCGCCGCGGTCCAGTTCGAGATAGGCGCGGACGTAGTGTTTGGTGGCGTGGGTCAGTACCGGGCGGACGGCGATGTCGTATCGCGCCGCAGTCCGGGCCAGCCCCGAGAGCAGAATCCGGACCCCCATCTCGGCGTGGTACTCGGTGTTTCGCGGGACCGCGCCGTAGGATCGCACGCCGCTCTCGAAGTGTGCGCCACAGAGCGGCGCGGTGTCGGTCGCGGTCACACAGAGGAGGTTGCGCGTCCCCTGAAAGGCGGCGTCGGCGAAGGGAATCGGCGTGCCGAACGGATCGAGATCGACCACGTCGAAGTACTCCTCGTGGAGCAGGGCGTTGACGTCGCGCCCGACCGTCTCGCCGTCGAGGTCGTTGCGATCGAGATTGGCTTTGCAGAGATCGAGCGCTTCCGAGTCGACATCACAGCAGGTCACGTCCCAGCCGTCGGCGGCGGCCCGAACGCCGCGGATCCCGCTGGCTGCCATCGCATCGAGATACGTCTCTGCGCGCGGTTCGCGTTCGCGGTAGGCCCGCAGGACGGCGACGGTCAGATCGCGGTTGAGCTCCTGAACGGGATTGAAAAAGACCCCGTCGCCGACACCCTCCTCCTGTTCGGGGACCTCGATATCGACGGCCCCTTCCCGAACGTGCATGCCGCTACTGACCGGGCCACGGCGTTAAGCGATGCGGTTCGGCGCACAGAGCGTAGGCCGATTCCAAACCCGACACCGGAACGCGGACAGCAAAGCGCCGGTCGATGACCCGAATCCTCGCGGTAGACAGACTGTACCGCGGGAACACAGGACATTCTCGCCGAGAGACTTATAGTCGCTCACCGTGTATAATCGTAAACGTTGTTCATCGGACACGCACTCCTCGCGTTTGCCCTCGCGGCGCTGGTCGCACAGTGGCGCGGCTGGCGTTCACGGCAGGCGCTCGCGGTCGGGGTCGCGGCAGGTGCGTTCGCGGCGCTGCCCGACGTGGACGTCCTGTACGCCGCCGTCGCGGCCAATCCCACGGAGTTCGTGGCGAGCACGGGTGTTCAGCCGGAGGCCTTCTGGGGGCCGGCCAA
>JBLGCM010000132.1:0-5302 GCA_047617345.1 Natronomonas sp.
AGCGCACCACGTTCGGTGCCGTCGGCGAGCACGACCGTCTCCGTCGGACGCGTGCCGCCCTCCTCGGTCCGGAAGGCGAGCGTCCGCGCGGCGATCCGTTCGGCGGCCGCTTCGCGGTCGATCCCGGTGACTTCGTCGACGAACTGCTCGGGCAGCGAGACGACCTCGAAATCTGTGCCCTCGTGTGAGATCGCTCGGTCGCCGAAGCGGAGTCCCGCTTCGACAGCCCCCGCCTCGTCTTCGATTGCCGCGACCAGATCGAGGTCGACACCGTCGGCTTCGCGGACCCACGTCTCGGTGACGGCGCGGTAGCCGCGGTCTTCGATAATCTCGACCAGGCGCGGCTTGTCGCCCTCGACGAGGCCGTAGGCGGCGGCGCTCCGCTCGAAGGCGCGATCGACGATAGCGGGCCTGTCCCTCTCGTCTCGGATCGCGTCGAGCCCCCAGTCGGCGGCGATGTGGCCGACCGACCAGCCGGTTTCGCGGACGATCCGCTCGAACCGCGGGACGTAGTGGCCGCCGCCGAAGCCGACGAGGTGGCGGCGGTCGCGGTCGACTCTCGACCGATTAGCCTCGGCCTCGTCGCCGGCCGGCTGGTCGGGGGAGACTCCCCGGAGGTCGAGAATCGCCTTCGCGACCGCGCGGCAGGCGGCCTCGTCTTCCCACTGGGGTTTGGCACTGCCGACCTCGACGAACATCGACGGCGCGCCAACGGTCGTCGGGCCGTGGTGGGTGCACTCCATGCCGACCTCGTAGCTCTCGGGGGCGTGTTCGCGGAGGGCGTCGAGAACGGCGTCGTGGGCGTTCGGGCAGGCCCGGGCGAGGGCGTTCTCTTCGCCGCCGTGCTCTGCCGGCCCGACGTTGCCGGTGTGGTGGGCGGTCAACAGCTCTCCGGTCTCCCCGCTGTGTCGGGAGGCGAAGACCAGCAGATCCGGATCGTCGAACGCGTCGGCGGGGCGGTCGAGGTGGAGGTGCCACTCCTCGAACTCGCGGAGGACGGCCCCGTCGGTCTGGTAGACGGTCCCGCCGCCGTCGGCGTCTGGACGGCTGTCGTCTGCGGACCGCTCCCACTCACCGACTGCTCGCAGTTGCTCGCCGATACGGAGGGAGACAGAATCAGCGCGAGAGACGACGATACCGAGCATACCCGCAGTCGGAGACCGCCGATAGAAAACCTTGCCATCTGTGCGGGCCCGACGAAGCCGAAATATGCCTCAGAAGACGTAAACGTTTAACCTACGACTGTCGAATAGGTCCGGTAGGTATGACAAGACCAAACCGACGCGATTTCCTCAAAGCAGCGGGCGCTGGCGGTGCAGTCGCCGTTGCCGGCTGTCTCGGAGACGGTGGCGAAAACGAGATCAGTCTCGGCGTTCTCATGGGTGTCTCTGGGGGGCTCGAAGAGCTCGGTCCGGATATCCGGGACTCGGCACTGATCGTCGAAGAGCAGTTCAGCGATGCCGATACGGACATCACGATCGATACGCAGTTCGAGGACACCGGCTCGGAGGCGAGCACCGGCGTCAGCGGCGCCGAGGCGCTCGACGACGCCGGCTATCCGGCGATTATCGGCGCGCTCGCGTCGAACGTGAGCCTGCAGGTCGCACAGGAGGTCGCGATCCCACAGCAGATTCCGATGGTCTCGCCGGCCAGTACCGCCCCGGAGTACTCCGAACTCGAAGGGGACTGGACGTTCCGGACAGCAGTCCCGGACAGCTTCCAGGGAGAGGTCCTCGCACAGATCGCGGGAAACCGACTCGAAGCCGACAGCGTCGCGGCGCTGGGGCAGGACGACGCCTACGGGCAGGGCCTGTCGGGCGCGTTCGTCGAATCGTTCCGAAACGATATCGGCGGGAGCGCCTCCGAGCCGGTCATCTTCGCACAGGGTGAGTCGTCGTACACGACCCAACTGGAGAACGCGCTCGAAGACGACCCCGACGTGTTGCTGATCGTCGGCTTCCCGGAAGACGGCGTCCGGATCTTCTCGGATTTCTACAGCGAGTTCGACGCCGATTCGGTCGACATCCTCGTGGCCGACGGGCTACAGGACTCCGGGCTCCCTTCCGACGTGGGCTACGACATGAGCGACGTGACCGGGACCGCACCGATTGGGTCCGGGCCGGGTGTCGACGCCTTCGAGCAGCTGTTCGAGGACACCTACGACGAGAGTCCGGCCGGGAAACCGTTCGTTCGGCAGTCCTACGACGCCGCTGCGACGCTGTTGCTCGCGGCCGCGGCGGCCGACGACAGCAGCGACAGCACGGCGATCCGCGATCAGATCCGAAACGTCACCGAAGAACCGGGAGAAGAGGTCACGCCGGACAACCTCGTCGAGGGCGCCGAGATGGCCAACGACGGCGACGATATCCAGTATCGCGGCGTCTCCGGCGAGATCACCTACGACGAAAACGGCGACCAGAGCGACGTTGCCTACGAGTACTTCACCTTCACCGAGGACGGGCTCGAAACGATCGAGACGATCCAGCTCTAGCCGCCGAGGAAGTCTTCTCGGACCTGTTGATCGTTTAGCAGGGCCTCGCCGGTGTCCTCGTGGCGGTTCTGTCCTTGGACGAGGACGTAGCCGCGATCACACCGCCGCAACGCCTCTTTTGCGTTCTGTTCGACCATCAGCACCGCCGTTCCGTCGTCGTTGATACCGTCGATCCGGTCGAACATATCGTCGACGAGGTCGGGGGCGAGCCCGGCGCTCGGTTCGTCGAGCAGCAGAATATCCGGATCGAGCATCAGCGCCCGGCCCATGGCGACCATCTGCTGTTGGCCGCCGGACATCGACCCGGCTTTCTGCCCCTGTCGCTCTTCGAGGATCGGGAAGCGGTCGTAGACGTCCTCCAGCCGGTCCCGCGGGACTTCGTCGAGGATATACGCGCCCATTTCGAGGTTCTCCTCGACGGTCAACCCCCCGAAGACGTTCTCGTTTTGGGGGACGTAGTTGAGCCCGCGGGTGATGATCTCGCTGGGATCGAGCCCGCTGATGTCCTCGCCGTCGAAGACGATCTGACCGCCCATGTGATCGGTCAGTCCGAAGACCGATTTCATCACGGTCGATTTGCCCGCCCCGTTCGGCCCGACGATGGTGACGTACTCGCCCGGCGCGACGTCGAGGTCGACACTGTCGAGCACTTGCAAGTCGCCGTAGCCCGCGTCGAGATCCTGAACGGACAGCTGTGGATCTTCGGGGCTCATTGTTCGACCTCCCCGCCGAGATAGGCCTCGATGACGCGCTCGTCCTGTGTGATCTCCTCGGCCGAGCCCTCGGTGAGAACCGTTCCCTGATGCATGACGACGATCGGATCGCAGTTGTTCATGACGACGTCCATATCGTGTTCGACGAGCAAGAACGTGTGGCCCCGCTCGGAGAGTTCGTGGATGCGGTCGAGCAGTTTCTCCTCGAGTGTGGGGTTCACGCCGGCGAGCGGTTCGTCGAGCAGTACCATCTCCGGATCGGTCATGAACACCCGGGCCATCTCCAGCAGTTTGCGCTGGCCGCCGGAGAGCGACCCCGCCCGCTCGTCGGCGAGGTCGTCCAGTTCGAAAAACTCCAGTGTCTCCCAGGCCCGCTCGCGGAGTTGTGTCTCCTGTTCGATCACCCCCTGGCGAAAGCCGGGGAGGACCGACCGGTACAGCGCCTCGCCGCGCTGGTGTTGTGGCGCGAGCATGACGTTTTCGAGGACGGTCATCTCGCCGAGTTCGCGGGCGATCTGGAAGGTCCGAAGCAGGCCGCGGTTCGCGATCCGCTCCGGCCGGTACCGCGTGATGTCGGCGCCGTCGAACCGGACCGAACCGCTGTCGGGGTTTTGTGTCCCGGTGATGCAGTCGAAGGTGGTCGACTTGCCGGCCCCGTTCGGACCGATCAGGCCGGTTATCGTGCCGCGTTCGACGCCGAAGGAAACGTCGTCGACGGCGACGACGCCGCCGTAGGTCTTCCGCAGCGAGTCGATTTCGAGGATCCGTTCGTCGGTCTGTGCCGGCGTGTCGCTGGTCGTTGCCATCAGCTCTCACCTCCGGAGCGGTCCTCGAGGTCGATGCTCGATGCGACCTCCTTCCGGTTCCCGATGAGCCCTTCGGGTCGGTTCTGGATCAGATAGATCAGAAAGACACCGAGCAGAATGATGCGGACCGAGGCGAGGTTGTCGATCGTGTAGGCGAGAAACGGATCGAGGCCGGAGAACGCGTCGAATATCGTCTGCGGACTTGCCTCCGGGTTGAACCGCTGGCTGATGATCGTCTCGATGATCTCCGGTCCCTGAATCAGGAAGGCCCCGAACACGAGGCCGCCGATGATGCTGCCGAGGTTGGAACCCGAACCGCCGATGATCAGCGCAACGAAGATGAAAAAGGTCGTCTGGGGCTGGAAGTTCGACGGCCGGACACCGCCGCTTTCCAGATACCAGAGAATCGCGGCCAGCCCCATCAACGCCGCACCGAGCGCGAACGCCTTGATCTTGAACAGCCGAGTGTCCTTGCCGAGCGCTCTGGCGACGGTCTCGTCCTCACTGATCGCCTTGAGCACGCGGCCGAACGGGGAGTTTCCGACGCGACTGAGCAGGACGTAGAACAGCCCCACCACGATCAGCAGGAAGAACACGTAGAGGATCGCTTCGGCGGTCGGTCCGTCAATCGGGAGCGGCTCCACCAGCGAGAAAAACCCCTCCCCGACGGCGTTTGGCTCGGAGACCAGACTGTAGGGCTCCTCGTAGAGGAGGAACTTCATCGGATTCGGGGGCGCTTCGGGCCCGGTCGCGCCGCCGAATCCGAGGTCGTATCCGGCGAGCGTGAACGACGAGAACTGCTGTGAGGAGAGGATACTGCGGACGATTTCGGCGAAAGCCAGCGTCACGATAGCGAGATAATCGGCCTTGAGACGCAGCGCCGGCAGCGCCACGATCACCCCGAACAGTGCGGTCACGAGAACCGCGCCGACGGCCGCGACCGGATACGGGAGCCCGATCTGCATCGTCAGAATTGCCATCGAGTACAGGCCAATCGCCATGAATCCCGCGATACCGATGTTGAACATCCCGGCGTAGCCCCACTGGAGATTGAGCGCGAGGACGACGAGTGCGTAGACGGCCCCGAAAAAGAACACGCGCCGGACCGTGCTGACAGTGCCGTCGAGGCTCGAGGTCGACACCAGCGCCAGAACGGTGAACACCACGGCGGTGAAACCCAGCACCGCCCCGAGGAGGCGCCGGTCGCTCGCGGTGACCCACTCCGAGAGCGCCGCGGCGCTGGACCGCTCGCTCATACCGAGGTCACCCCGCCGAAGATTCCCGAGGGGAGA
>JBLGCM010000133.1:0-5279 GCA_047617345.1 Natronomonas sp.
CCTCGACATCCGGAACACGCTGGATCAGGCCGGCGAGTTCGGCAAGGAGTTCGGCAACGACATCCGCGAAGGAAAGAAGACGCTGATGGTCATCTACACGGCCCAGGAGGCATCTCCCGACGACGTTGCTCGCCTCGAAGAGATTCTCTGGGCCGAGGACAACGACGAGCAGGGGATCATGGAGGCAATCGAGATCATGCAAAGCGTCGGCGCAATCGAGTACGCGGACACACGGGCGCGGGAACTCTCCGAAAGCGCCCGAAGCCATCTCGACGACCTCGAGCTGGCAGCCGAGCCGGAAACCCATCTCCGGGAGTTCACCAGATTCGTCATCGAGCGACAGGAGTGACGGCGGCGCTGTTCGTCCAATTCCTTCGACGGTAAAAGTCAGACTCCCGATCAGTTAGGCGGCTTCGGCCTGCTCGATTGCCGCTTCGAGTTCGTCACGCTGGGTGACGCCGATGAACTTCTCGACGACAGAGCCGTCTTCGCCTTCGATGACAATCGTCGGGATGGAACGGACCTGATACTCGTTTGCGATGTCCTGATTTTCGTCGACATCGATCTTTTCGACAGAGAGCCGATCCCCGAGGTCGTCTTCTAGTTCTTCGACGATCGGATCCTGGGTCTTACACGGCCCACACCAGTCAGCGTAGAAATCTTTCAGTGTAACGCTCATGGCTTCTCCCCTAGGTAATCTGCCGATTCTGATAAGGGTTTTTGTCGTGTGTACGGCCGTTGCACTGGCTCGCGAGACAGGTTTTTCCTCGACTGATTCGTTGCACCTGTATGGCCCCGTCGATCTGCGTCGTCCTGAACGAAGTCGACGACGATGCGACGTTTCACTGTGACGCGCTGGCCGAGCGGTTCCCCGACGCTCGGCGGATCGATTACCCCGCCGGAGAGCGGTTCGATCCCGCCGACGCCGACGCCGTTGTTCTCACTGGGAGCACGGCGGGCGTCTACGAACGCGAGGACCGACCGTGGATCGACGAGGAGATCGAACTGGTCCGGCGACTCCGCGACCGCTCGGTCCCGACACTCGGGGTCTGTTTCGGTCACCAGATCGTCAACGTCGCTCTCGGCGGCAGCGTCGAAGCCGGTGAGATGACCGCCGGGTTGGTCACCGCCGACCTGACGGCCCACCCGCTGTTCGAGGGTGTCGGTCCGGCGTTCCCGGCGCTGCACGGCGACCGCGTCACCGAAATGGGCGATGGACTTCGACGGATCGCCGCGGCGGATCACGCAGCGATCTTCGGGACGGCCCACCGGAACCGGCCGGTCTGGACCGTTCAGTTTCATCCGGAAATCGACGCCAGCCTGACGGATGCACTCGCGGCGTATGACTGGCAGATGAACGGCTTCTCCTGGGCTGATGTGACCGCCGACCAGGTCGTTCGAAACTTCATGCGACTGCTCGACTGACAGTTTCTCGTCCGGAGACGGGACCACAACTGGGATAGGACTGTATCCAGAAATACCGACATGGCCGGACTGGACGGACTACTGCTCGATCTCCACGGTGCAGTCTACATCGGTGGGCTCTGTGTCGTTCTCGGGGTCTGTATGGCGGTGTTCAAGTGGACCTTTCTGATCGCCGGCTACGACGACTCGGCGGAGATCCCCGAGGCGGTGGCTGGCCGGATGGTCGGCGGATTTATGGTGCTGATCGGCGTGGTGACGGGGGGATACGGCGTTGTCCTGACTGAGTACAGCCCCCCTGATTGGGTCGGATTACCGCTCGCGCTGTTTGTCCTCGTCGCGACGGGGTATCTCGTCTATCGACTCAACACCTACGAATCCGGTGGCGCTGCCTAGCCGAGCCACTCGTCGAGAATCAGTCTCGTTTTCGTTCCCATCACTTCCTCGCGCTCGCGGGCCCGCGAGATGAGTTCGTTGAGGTCGTCCGTGTCGGCGGCGTCGACCACGAGAACGATATCCTCCTCGCCCGAGACTTGCCAGACGAAATCGACGCGTTTCCACTCGGCGAACTGCTCGGTCAGTCCGCCGGTGTTCACGTCCACGTCGACAGTGATCTCGATCATCGCCTTGACGTTTCCCGTCCGCGTCGAGACCGTAAAGCGGTCGATGATCCCCGATTGGACCATTCGCTCGACGCGGTTGCGGATCGTCCCCTCGGAGGTCCCGACCTGATCGGCGATCTCCGTGTAGGGAGTTCGGGCGTCGCGACGGAGGATATTCAGGATCTCGCGGTCGAGGTCGTCCATCGAGATGTGCTGGTTCGTCGCGCCCGTACTTCAACGCTACGAATTTCGTAACTCACCTTCGAAAGCAACGCTTATCAGCCGGAGTTTCATACGCATCTCGTAATGACTGCTGCCTACGTCGCAATCGAGGGCGAGCGTGTTATCGAAGCACGCGCGCGATCGCCGGGCACGACGCGCGGCGAACTGGTGTTTACAACTGCCTACACCGGCTACGAGGAGAGCCTGACCGACCCCAGCTACGAAGAACAGCTGTTGACCTTCTCCTATCCGCTGATCGGTAACTACGGCGTCCGAGAGGAGCGGTTCGAGTCCGACCGCGTTCACCCCCGCGGTGTGCTCGCTCGCGAGATGACCGACGACGTCGCCGAGTGGCTTCAGGAGGAGGGCGTACCGGGCGTCGACCACCTCGACACCCGCGAAATCGTCACCGAGATCCGCGACGAGGGAGCGATGAAATGCGGCATCGCGGCCGGTCCCGACGTGACCGAGGAGGACGCCCTCGAACAGTTGCGTCAGTGCAAACACATGTCCGAACACACCGACATCGGCTCGCAGGTCTCGGTCCGCGATCCGGCGGTGCACAACGAGGGCGGCTCCGGACCGGACGTCGCGCTGATCGACTGCGGCGCGAAGGGCTCGATCATCGACTCGCTAATCGAACGCGATGCCGTTGTCCACCAACTCCCCTACGACGCGACCGAGGCGGAAGTCGACGCAATCGACCCCGACGTCCTCTTTATCTCGAACGGTCCCGGCGATCCGGAGAACTTCGAGCAGGCCGGCGAAATTGTCGAGGAATACGCCGGCGACCTCCCGCTTGCGGGGATCTGTCTCGGCCAGCAAGTCGTCGCCAACGCCCTGGGCGGGCGCACCGAGAAAATGGAGTTCGGTCACCGCGGCGTCAACCAGCCGGTCCGTGACCTGCGAACAAATCAGGTCGTCATGACGACCCAGAACCACGGCTATACCGTCGCCGATCCGGGCGACAAACTCGAAGTCACCCAGCGAAACGTCAACGACGACACGCCGGAGGGGCTGGATAACGACGACCTCGGAATCATCACTCGCCAGTACCACCCCGAGGCGAACCCCGGTCCGCACGATTCGCTGTCCTTTTTCGACGACGTGGTCGAACTCGCCGAGGAGTGAGTTCTCGGCCGGCCGGCAGACGGCCGCAGCGCTTTCCCCCGGGGCCGAAAGTGCTCGCTATGTACGCCGGAACGTCGTGTGCCGACCTGATCGAGTTCCGGACAGCGACCGAGCGGTGAAAAGAGCGGATTCGACTCCGTTCCGGGAGTCAATCGAATCGAGTCAGTCTCAGGCGTAGCGTTCGAGCGCAGGGTCGCCGATATCTTCGAGGACGTCCTCGGCGGTGTCGTCGAGCAGCGCCTGTCCCTCGGGCGTGATCTTTCGTCCCTCGCCTTCGGCGGTTTCGACGTAGCCGGCCGCTTCGAGCTGCTGGAGGGCGGTCCGGATCACGTTGCCGGAGCCGTCGGCGCTGTGTTTCGGTCGGACCTGATAGCGGTTCGAGCCCTGCTTGTTGCCGCCGTACTCCGTCCGGAGCGCACCGACGCCGACGGGGCCGTCGACGGCGACCTTTCGGAGCAGACTCGCCGTTCGGCGGGTCCAGAACTGCTCTTGCTCGGGGGGGAGCTCCCGACCGGCACCGGATTTCGTGTATGCGATCCACTCGGGCTGTTCGACTGCGTCTTCCTCGGCGAGCACGCCGATGAGTGCCTCGATCAGTTCCTCGGCAGGCACGTCGTAGACTGTTGTCATTGGCAGTTCTTTCCTGTCGGCGTCATATAACAGTTGTGAAGGCCGACAGCGCCCCTGTTATCGACTCACAGCCGGTTTCTCACCGATACGGGAGCGCGAGCACCGCGCAGTTGCCCCCGCCGTCCGGCCGCCGGTTCAGTTCGAGTTCGCCGCCGACGGTGTCTGCCACCCAGTTCGCCAGCCAGAGCCCGATTCCGAGCGAGTGTCGCAACGGCGTCTCCTCGCCTTCGTTGATCGCTTGTCGGTCGCTCTCGGGAATCGGCGGGCACTCGTCTTCGATGATCGTCCGTACGGCGGTCTCGGTCTGGTCGACGCGGATCCAGACGGTCGGTTCGGCGTCGGGGTTGTGTTCGATGGCGTTCTCGACGAGTTCGTTGATCGCGATTCGATAGGAGGAGGGCGCGTTGACGACCAACTCCCGCGGGAGATCCAGTTTGACATCCGCGTCCGGATACTCGCGGCGGATCTGGACCACCAGGTGCTCGATCAGTTCCGTCACGTCGGTCTGGGTGTGATCGGAGGGGTTGAACCCGACTTCGGTCTGTGCCGTCCGGGCTTTCTCGCTCAGTTCCATCAGTTCCTCCGCGGCGCTTTTGATTTTGTCCGCCGCGGCCCGGTACTGCTCGTCGTCGGCGTCTTTCAGCGTCGCGGCGTGGCCGAAGATGACGTTCAGCCGATTGCGGACGTTGTGTCGGAGCACCCGACTCAACACCTCGAGTTTCTGCTCGCGGTGTCGCCGGGCCCGAATGTCCCGGGCAACCCCGGTCAGTCCGTTGTACTCGCCGTTTTCGGACGGGAGAAGGCTGAATCGAATCTCGACGGGCTTTCGCTGCCCGTCCCTGGTTACGACCGTCGTCAACATCGACCCGGAGGTCTCGTCGGAGGCGATAGCGGATCTGATCTGCCTGTTGAGCCGCTCGACCTCCTCGTCCGCGAGGACCAGTCTGGGATTTTCCCCCAGCAACTCGCCGCGGTCGTAGCCGGTCAACGCCACGAACGCGCTGTTCAACAGCGCAAAGTTCCCGTCCCCGTCGAGCATGTATAGACCGTCCTCGGCCTCTTCGACGAGATGTGAGTAATCGCCGCTCCGCGACCCCCCCGCTGTCTCGTTCGACCCCTGCTGTTCACTCATCCCCGATTACACGTTGTACCGTACGACAGCCGGGAGACTTAAACACACCGCAAGATGTCGAGATGTTGTTGTCAAGATCATAACAGAACTCTCGGTGTTCGATATCTGTCACTTTGGGTGGGGTCGTGTTTGGTGTGCCG
>JBLGCM010000134.1:0-5265 GCA_047617345.1 Natronomonas sp.
CGGTCCTCGGGCTTGACGCCGACCAACTCGATCCCGAGTATCCCGTGCGGGTCGTCTCGACCGGTCTGCCGACGATCATCGTCCCGCTCCACGACCGAGACGCCCTCGCCGGGATCGATCTGGATACCGATGCCTACGACGACCTCGTCGAGGATCGGGCGGCGAAGCTGATCCACGCCTTCTGCTCCGACCCTCGGGAAGCCGAAAACGACATCGCTGCCCGGATGTTCGCCCCGGCACTGGGCGTCCGCGAGGACCCCGCTACTGGCTCCGCAAACGGCTGTCTCGCCGCGTATCTCGCCGCCGAGGAGTACTTCGGCTCGCCGACCGTCGACGCTCACGCCGAGCAGGGATACGAACTCGGCCGTCCCTCCCTACTTCATCTCCGCGCGAATCCGAACGGGGAAGCGATTGCCGTCGAGGTTGGTGGCGAAGTGATCTCGGTCGCCCGTGGAGAACTGCTCTGAATCGAGTCCACCGATGGGTCTTTGGCCGTGTCGGCCAACAGCGGAGTAATGGCAGTCCCGCTCGGGCCGGAGGCGCTCTTTCAGTACTACCGGTTTTCCCTGTACAACTCTCCGTTTACCGCCCACGACGAGGGCTGTGCAATCGATCTCTATCCCGAAGCGGCGACTGCGCCATCCCCGGTTTCCGGGGCAGTCATCGAGACGAAAACCGTCGAAGCGCCGTCGAAACCCTACGCTGCCGACCACGACCACCTCATCCTGATCGATACCGGGGAGTACATTGCCCGCATGCTCCACGTCGATCCGGCTGTCGAACCCGGCGAGACGGTCGAGGTCGGCGACTCGCTCGGTGACCTCGTCCGGGCGGGCTTTTTCGCGCCGTGGGTCCCCAACCACATCCATCTCGGCTTCCGGAGCCGCGACGTCAATCCCTACCGGGCCTCGGGGTCGCTACCGGTCACCGTCGAGACGGACCTTCGCGGTATCCCGTGGGACGGCGCTGGAACCGTCGTTGATGCGGGAGAGACGTGGGTCCGTCTCGACCAGCCGATACATCCTGATCCCGGCGACCGCTTTGCAGGGATCGAGAGCGGCGGCGGCGTCCTCGACGGGGGCTTTCCCCACTACGACGGCGGCGGCGTCCTCGCCGGTGGCACTCGCGCCGAACTCGCGGGCCGCGAAATCGGAACGCTCTCGGGTCGCACTGTCTCGTGGGACGAGTGTGCCGTCCTGGCGAACGGGACGCCGATCACCGGCGTGGCGCTGTTTTGCGGCCGGGATCGGTTGGGTGTGAAACTCGTCGATTACGAGATGGGTCTCTCCGTTGGCGAAAAAGTGACACTCACAATCGAAACCCACTCCTAACCACGCCTGCCGCGCCGTTACGTATCGGTACCCACGAGGGAAAATAGCGTTCCGACCCCGTTCTCGCTGGCGTGTTCGTAGATGACCCGGGCAGCGGCCACGTCCTGAATCGCGAGTCCGGTCGAGTCAAACAGCGTCACGCCCGCCGGATCGGGTCGGTCGACGCGGCCGGTGACCACGTCGCCGAGTTCGCCGTGGATGTCCGCGTCGCCGAGTTTCCCCTCGCTCCAGGGGACGTTGATCTCTCCGGAGTGGGTACACTGCTCGTAGTCGTCGATGATGATCGTCGCCTCGTCGAGCACGTCGAAGGCGATTTCGTTCTTTCCGGGCGCGTCGGCTCCCATCGCGTTGATGTGGGTCCGCTCGCCGACTTCCTCGACGATCGGCTCGGTGACGGGTGTCGTCGTCGAGACGACATCACAGGCGGCGGCCTCGGTGACCGATCCCACTCGAACGTCGAACTCGTCGCCGAACTCGGCGATGAAGGCCTCGATTGCCTCTTCTCGGAGGTCACTGATGACGACCGTCTGGATCTCTCGGACCTTCGCGATGGCCTCCAGTTGGGTGTACGATTGAATCCCGGCCCCGACCAGACCGAGTGAGTCAGCGTCCTCGGCGGCGAGATACCGCGTCGCGACGGCGGCGGCCGCGCCCGTCCGCAGGCGCGTGAGTCCGGTCCCGTCCATCAGCGCCAGCGGAAAGGCGGTCTCGGGATCGGAGTAGATCATCGTTCCGATCACCGTCGGAAGGCCGTGCTTGCGGGGGTTGTCGGCGTGTGAGTTGACCCACTTGATGCCGGCGGCCTCCCACTGGTCGCCGTCGATGTAAGCGGGCATCGAGCGGAAATCGCCGTTGTGCTGTGGCAGGTCGATGTAGGATTTGGCGGGCATTTGCGTGTCGCCGTCTGCGTAGGCCCCAAATGCCGACTCGACGGCGTCGATCACCTCCTCTATCTCCGCACTCGCCGCGACATCGTCGGGATCGAGAAGTAACGTCTCCATGGCCCGTGATTTCGCCGGCACGCACTTATAGCTGGGCCGCCGCCCGCTACACCGCGCGCCCGACCGCCTCGATCGCGTCGTCGATGTCGTCGTCGTCGACGTCCCAGTGCGTACAGAATCGGATCGTGTGCTCGGCGAAGGGAACCCCGAGCACGCCCTGCGCTTCGCAGTCGTCCAGTACCGCCCCGGCGGGGCGGTCGGCGTGAACGAGGACAACGTTCGTCTCGGGGTCGTCAACGTCGAGGCCGTCGATCCGAGCCAGTCCGTCCGCGAGGCGGTCGGCCCGGCGGTGGTCCTCGCTCAGGCGCTCTCGATTGGCCAGTGCCGCCAGTCCCGGCGCGGCGATCATCCCGGCCTGTCGCATGCCGCCACCGAGCAGTTTCCGGACGCGGTGGGCCTCTTCGATCAGCTTTTCGGGACCGGCAAGCATCGATCCGACGGGCGCGCCTAACCCCTTCGAGAGACAGCACATGACGGTATCGACTGGCTCGACGAACGCCGCCGCTGGCCGGTCGTGGGCGGCCGCGGCGTTGAACAGCCGCGCGCCGTCGAGATGGACCGTCAGCCCGAGGTCGTGGGCGGCCCCGGCAGCGGCGGCGATCCTCTCGGGAGCGATGGCGGTCCCGCCGTGGCTGTTGTGGGTGTTTTCCAGCGCCAGCGCGGCGGTCCCGGGGCGGTGGCCGCTCTCCTCGACGTAGCCCGCTCTGATCTGCTCGGGTTCGACGACGCCGCGCGGACCGGCGTCGATGGTGCGGGGCTGGACTTCGGCGTGCTGGGCCAGCCCCGCGAGTTCCCACTTGTAGATGTGACTCTCCCGCTCGCAGAGCAGTTCCGCCCCTCGCTCGGTGTGGATCCGACCGGCGATCTGATTACCCATCGTCCCCGAGGGGACGAACAGGGCGTCCCCGGTGCCGAGGATCCTCGCAGCTTTGGCTTCGAGTTCGTTGATCGTCGGATCCTCGCCGTAGACGTCGTCACCGACCTCGGCGTCGCGGGCGGCCTCGCGCATCTCCTCGCTCGGTTTCGTGACTGTGTCGCTGCGTAGATCGATCATACGATACATCGCGCTCG
The DNA here is from genome assembly GCA_047617345.1 of Natronomonas sp. Lineage (GTDB taxonomy): Archaea > Halobacteriota > Halobacteria > Halobacteriales > Haloarculaceae > Halovenus. The sequence continues at coordinate 3,404 of JBLGCM010000134.1, forward strand.
GACGGACAAAAATCCGGCTGGGAAATTCTCGGATTGTGCTCGGGACAGTTCCGGGGTTCCCGGAGCACGCCGCCCCTTTCTGGTTGTTCACTACCGAATACCCGCCCCGTTCTATCGAGACATCTCATACCCACCGAATCGAAGTCGTCTTTATTCTCGCCCGGCGAGAGAGAGCCAACCGATGGGCAACAACGTCCGCGTGCTCGGCATCGAGGGGACGGCCTGGGCCGCCAGCGCCGCCGTCTACGACAGCGCGACCGACGCCGTCGACATCGAAACGGAGGCCTATCTCCCCGACAGCGGTGGTCTCCACCCCCGAGAGGCGGCCGAACACATGGCCGAGTATCTGCCCGAGGTCATCGAACGAGTCATCGAGCACGCGCGCGAGGAGTACGGCGCGGAGCCTTTCGACTGCGTGGCCTTCTCCCGCGGTCCGGGACTCGGTCCCTGCCTGCGACTCGTCGGCACCAGCGCCCGCGCCGTTGCCCAGCGACTGGACGTGCCGCTCGTCGGAGTCAACCACATGGTCGCCCACCTCGAAATCGGCCGCCACCAGTCCGGCTTCGACACGCCGGTCTGTCTGAACGCCAGCGGCGCGAACGCCCATCTCTTGGGCTATCGCGCCGGCCGCTATCGGGTGCTCGGCGAGACGATGGACACCGGCGTCGGCAACGCGCTCGACAAATTCACCCGCCACGTCGGCTGGTCACACCCCGGCGGCCCGAAAGTCGAGGAGGCCGCGAAGGACGGCGAGTACGTCGACCTGCCGTACGTCGTCAAGGGGATGGACTTCTCGTTTTCGGGAATCATGTCCGCCGCCAAGCAGGAGTACGACGACGGCACACCGGTCGAGGACATCTGCTGTGGGTTGCAGGAGACCATCTTCGCGATGCTCACGGAAGTCTCGGAGCGCGCGCTCGCGCTCACGGGTAGCGAGGAACTCGTTCTCGGCGGCGGCGTCGGACAAAACGAGCGCCTGCGGGAGATGCTTTCCTCGATGTGCGGGCAGCGCGGCGCCGACTTCTTCGCTCCCGAAAACCGGTTTCTCCGGGACAACGCGGGGATGATCGCCGTCCTCGGCGCGAAGATGTTCCGGGCGGGACAGACCGTCCCGCTCGCGGAGTCGGGCGTCGATTCGGATTTCCGCCCGGACGAGATCGAGGTGACGTGGCGACCGCCGGAGACGACGGTTCGGCGCGACCGGACGGAGTTCGTCCAGGGTGCAGAGTCGGCGGTCACCATCGCCGACGGCACCGTCGAGAAACACCGCCACCCCCGGGCGTACCGCCATCCCGAACTCGATGATCGACTCCGCAGAGAGCGCACCCGACGGGAGGGCCGGCTGCTCGCCGAGGCTCGTCGGGCGGGCGTCTCGACGCCGCTCGTTCGGGATATCGATACCGCGGAGATGCGGCTGACAATCCAACACGTCGGCGAGAAAGACCTCCACGACGGACTCACCGACGAGCGAACCGAGGCTGTCGCCGAACAGCTTGCCCGTCTCCACGACGCCGGCCTCGTCCACGGCGACCCCACGCCGCGGAACGTCCGCGTCGGGGACCGATCGTTCCTGATAGATTTCGGGCTGGGCTATTACAGCACCGATCCCGAGGATCAGGCCATGGACCTGCACGTCTTACTCGGCAGTCTGGCCGGCACCGACGACGATGCCGACCGGCTCAGAGCCGCCGCGCTCGACGCCTACCGCCGCACCGGCGACGATGCCGTTCTCGACCAGCTCCGTGAGATCGAAGGCCGGGGACGGTACCAATAGATTTTTATTCTTTTTGCTCACGGTAATCCATGCTAGAGGGGACCAAACGAGGCTTACAGGCCGTGATATGGAGTTTTAGCCATTCTGT
>JBLGCM010000135.1:0-5244 GCA_047617345.1 Natronomonas sp.
AAAGGGGTTCCGGCTGGTCGCCCCGCTCAGAAATCGACGCCGTCCTCGACGCTGATGTCCGCGTGCAGTCCCTCGCGTAGTGCCGCGTGGACGTGACAGATGTCCTCCGCCCGCTCGACGATGTCGGTCACCGAATCGCCGAGTGACTCTTCGACGTGGATGTCGAAGGAGACGTATTCGAGATCGTCTTCCTCGTCGATGTCGGCCCCGACGTCGACCTCGATCTGCCCGATATCGTCGAATCCCTCCTTGTTCGCGCCGACGCGGAAGGCCGGGATGAAACAGGACGCATAGGTCGCGACCAGCGCCTGGTTCGGGTTCGGGCCCTGCTTTTCGGTCGCGTCGATTCCCAGTTCCCACTCGCCGATGAGGTTAGTTGTCGCGTACCCTTCCTCGCACACGCTCGTGACTTCGATGTCAGGCATACCTCTCCCTACGACCCCCTCGCTGAAAACAGTATGTGTCGCGGCGAGCAGTCACTCGCTCAGCTCTCGTACTCGAAACTCTCGTCGCCGTCGAGGATCACGGCTTCGGTGCCGGGTGCATTGCCGTCGACGGCGCGCACGAAGTCGTCGGTGTCGATCTCGATTGGCGGGAACGAGTCGTAGTGCATCGGAACCGCGTACTCGACGTCGACCCAGTCGGCGGCGATACCGGCCTGTAGCGGCCCCATCGTGAAGTGATCACCCGCGGGCAGGGCTGCCACGTCGGGTTCGAGGTGCGGGCCGATGATGTCTTTCATCTCGGACATCAGTGCCGTATCGCCGGCGTGATAGAAGGTTTCTGACTCCTCGTCTGCGACTTTCGTCGGATTCGTATCCGAGATGACGAAGCCAGCGGGCATCCCGCCCGCGTTTTTGTAGTCGGTATCGAGACCGTTCGTGTGATCTGCTCGGACCATCGTCACGAACGCGTCGCCAAGTTCGATGGTCCCGCCGAGGTTGAATCCGAGCGTGTCGTCCTCGTCGACGCCGTATTCGTCGGCCACGTAGCCAGCGATTTCCGGCGTCGCCGCGACAGTCGCGTCGGTGAACTCACCGACGTGTGCGATGTGGTCGGCGTGGCCGTGTGTCAACAGGACGTACTCGGGATCGAGTTCGCCCGGCGACACGTCGGTCTTCGGATTGTCAAAGAACGGGTCAATCAGTAGCGATGTTCCTCCGAGTTCGACTCCCCACGTCGAATGTCCGTACCAGGTGAGTTCCATTGCGTTTGTATCTTGATCACGTGTCACTTATATATGTCCCACCCGACGGCCTCGTGACGGTCCCCTGTTGTGTCTCGATTTTGTCCACCTGAGGTTTATTTCGCTCCCGACCCAACTGTGCGGTATGCCCGACAAGCGCCACTCACGACGCGCGTTTCTCACTGCGTCCGGGTTGGCCCTCACGACAGCAGTTGCCGGTTGTGCACTGAACCCACCACAAGACGGTTCCGAGAGCCCCTCTTCGGAAAACTCGAAGTTCCCCGAAGAGCCACTCGCTCCCGAGGCCAGCGAACAGATCCCAACGAATTCGCAACTCGGGGAGGTCTATCAGGAGACGATTGATTCGGTCGCGGCCGTTCAGGCCGACAGTGCGGACCAGCAGAGTCCGGCCAGCGGGACGGCGTGGGTCTACGATGACTCCTATCTCGTCACGAACAACCACGTGATTCGGGGGGCAACCGATATCTATCTTCGATTCCGCCAATCGGGATGGCTCGAAGCTGAACTAGTCGGCTCGGATATCCACAGCGATCTCGCGGTGCTAGAGGCGAGTCGACTCCCCGACTCGGCAACGCCGATCGAACTGGCCGGGCGGTCCTATCCCGTCGGAACGCAGGTCGCTGCACTCGGCAACCCGTTTCGGCTGGCCGGTTCGTTCACGACGGGCGTTATCAGTGGACATAACCGGACGATTGCGATCCCCGGCACGAACTTCTCGATTGCCGACGGGATCCAGACTGATGCCGCAGTCAACCCGGGAAACAGCGGTGGCCCGCTCATCACGTTCGACGGGGTTGTCGTGGGTGTCATCAACGCCACGCAGGGGGACAACGTCGGTTTCGCGATTTCGGCAGCCATGGTCCAGCAGGTCGTTCCGACGCTGATCGAGACCGGTGCGTACGAACACTCCTATCTGGGAATCGGACTCTCAGACGTCTCACCGTCGCTGATCGAAGCGAACGACTTCGGCAACTACACTTACGGTGTCTACGTCAACGAAGCGATTCCCGGCGGCCCCAGTGACGGGATACTTCGCGGCTCACAGACGACGACCACCGTCCGCGGGGACCGCGTCGGCGTCGGGGGCGATCTGATCGTCCGCATGGGCGAGTGGACGATCCAGAACCGCGAACGGCTCTCGGCGTTTCTCGCGCTCGAAACCGAACCCGGCGATACCATCGAAATCGAAGTCGTCCGGGATGGCGCGACCGAAACCGTGGAGGTAACGCTCGGGAATCGCCCGGAGGTCGATGCGCAACTGTAGGCCCACTCAGCGCGTTTCCGGGCCCAGTCGGGGCAGTTCGACGCTGACGGTCGTCCCCGCCGTCGCCTCTTCCGCAGAGAGCTGTCCGCCGAGCTCGCTGGCGAGAATTTCCGCGTGCGCGAGGCTGAGCCGACTCCCGTGAAGTAGCGCTGCGGACTCACCGCGCTGTAGAAAGCCCCGTTCGCCTTCGGTTAGCCGGTCGCGCTCATCGGTGATCGAGACGGCGATTCGCCGTTCGACCGCAACGTCGATACTGACAGTCGGCGTGTCGCTGTTGCTGTGTTCGACTGCGTGATCGATCAACTCCACGAAAATCGTCCGCGCGATATCCGGGACCGACACCGACGGGATCTCCTCGCTGAGCTCGAACTCCGCTGTGGGATAGTCCGCTTGGCTCTGCTCGGCCAGTCCGGTCAGCATCGCATCGAGGGCGACCGGTGAGGGTGATTCCACCCGGCGGAGATCGCTGTTGATCCGCTCGGCCTGATCGCTGAGACGAATCAGTTCCTCGGTGGCGTCGATCAGCCGTTCGGAGAAGTTCTCGTGCACCTGACCGTCGGCCAGTCGCTCTCCGACGGCGTAGATCACGTTCAGCTTGTTTCGCAGGGTGTGCCGCATGATTCGGTGGAGGACGCTCAGATGCTGCTCGCGCTGTTTGAGCGCCGTAATATCGATTGCAGAGACGATGATCGAACTCACGTCGCCGCCCTCCTTCAGGGGGTGTGCGGACAGTTCGACCTCGACGAGCGATCCGTCACGTCCCTGGTGGGTCGCCTCCAGTCCGACGATCCGTTCGCCGCCCAGCACTCGCTCCATGAACTCCTCGCGGGTCACCGCGTCGGTAAACAGCGGATACTGCTCGCCGCTGACGGTCGCGGCCTGCCAGCCGAACGTCGTCGTCGCGGCCCGGTTCCAGCGTTCGATGGTTCCGTCGGCACCGAGGACGATCATCGGCACCGGCGATGCCTCGAACAGCGCTTCGAGTCTGGCGATTGTTGTCCGGAGCGTCTGCTCCCGTTCGATCCGCTCGGTAATCTCCCGACACTGACAGAACAGAAAGGAGTCGCCACCGTCGTAGATGCGTTTGATCGCGACTTCGACCGGCCGACGTTCGCCCGCGAGCGTCTCGATTCGGATCGGCGCGCCGCTCTCGAAGCGGTCGAGGCGCTCGATCGGGATCTCCTCGAGTAACCCCCGGAACTGCGGTCGGTCGTTCTCGGGACAGCACTCTACCCACTCCTGACCGACTAACGCCTCGGTCCGGCAGTCGAACAACTCGCCTGCCGCCTCGTTGGTGTCGGTTATCCGAGATTCCTCGTCGACGAGCAAAACGGGATCCGGAAGGGCTTCGAGAATCGTCTCCAGTGGCACATACGCGGTCTCCGCTGGGCCCGCCCTGTGCCTGTCGTCCATTGCTAGCCTGTCTCTCTGCCTCACACTTAAATTATTTCGCGAGTTATCAAACGAGAAACTGCCAGCCTGCCTTCGTCACTCCCAGTTTTCCGGGCAGAACGCTCGGACGCCGCTGTACCTGCCGGTAGGGGCTGGAAGCTTTCGAGCCGATAATCTCCGCCGTGGCGCAAGCAAAATGTACGCGCCGTCAGATGTCGCTCTCGAAATCGTCGAGACTGTAGGTCGGCTCGGCGCCGCGGCGATCGAGCGTCTCGTTGGCGAGCAGCCAGTAGACGACCGACAGCGCCTTTCGGCCCTTGTTGTTCGTCGGGACGACCAGATCGACGTTGCTGGTCGTGTTATTTGAGTCACACATCGCGATGACGGGAATCCCGACGGTAATGGCCTCCTTGACGGCCTGGGAGTCGCCGATGGGGTCGGTGACGACGATGACATCGGGTTCGATGTACCCCTCGTACTGCGGGTTGGTGAGCGTGCCCGGGATGAACCGTCCCGTGCGAGCGCGTGCGCCGACGGCGTCGGCGAACTTCTCCGCGGGGAAGCGGCCGTACTGTCGCGAAGAGGCGACGAGAATCTGTTCGGGCTCGTAGTTCGCGAGAAAGTCCGCCGCCGTTCGAATCCGGCTGTCGGTCATCGACACGTCCAGCACGTACAACCCGTCGGTTCGGACGCGGTGGATGAACCGCTGCATGTCCTCGGTGTTTTGCTGGGTTCCGATGTGGACACCGGCGCCGAGGTAATCCTCGACCGGGATCAGGAGGTCCGCCTCCTCGTCGGACATCACGTCTTCGTCCAGGTTCGGGCCCTCGTCTTCGGGTGGTTCTGCCTCGGCTTCGGCGGCCTCGGCGGGCTGTTCGGCTTGCTCTGTCGTCTCGGCGTCCTCGTCGGCTGTGACTGGCTCCTCACCGGCGGGGTCGACATCCGACTCGGTTGCGTCGAGACCTTCGTTATCGTTTCCGCTCATACGTTGTGTTCGATTCTGATTAGTTCGTTCAGTTTTGCCGTTCGCTCGCCACCGACAGCGCCCGTCTTGATGAACGGAGCGGCCGTCGCCGTGGCCAGGTGTGCGATTGTCGTGTCCTCCGTCTCGCCGCTGCGGTGGGAGACGACTGCATCGTAGCCGTTCTCGGTCGCCAACTCGATGGCGTCGACAGTATCGGACAGGGTCCCGATCTGGTTGGGCTTGATCAGGATGCTGTTCGCGGCGCCCTGCTCGATCCCATCTTCCAGTCGGGCGACGTTCGTGACGAACAGGTCGTCGCCGCAGATCAGCGTGTCCGTGCTGATGCGGTCGGTCAGCTCCGCGAACCCGTCGAAGTCCTCCTCGTCGAGGGGGTCCTCGACGTAGACGAGGTCGTAC
>JBLGCM010000136.1:0-5243 GCA_047617345.1 Natronomonas sp.
CTCGTAGGGGGCGTTGGTGTTCGAGAGGATGTACTCGGCGAGGGTCGGGTCCTCGACGGCCTCGGGCACCTCCTGTTCGATGAGTTCGTCGGTGTCGAGAACGCCGATCTCCAGGACTGACCCGTCGTCGGTGGTGATCTGGGTGCCACCCATGCCCGCGTTGTCGATGTCGATGTATCCACACCGATTCAGCGTATCGATGACGATGAGCATGGTACGGGACCCTCCCTCGCCCATCCCAGTGACCTGAACTGGGCGAGATTGCTGTGCGTGCGTCGATTCGACAGCAGACGACTCGGCTGCGGGACCACCATCGGGTCGTCCTGCCGGGTCGAATCGGTCTCTATCGTCGCGTTCCATTGCATCCACTAGTACAGGTATAGTAGTAAATAAAAGTTTTTCTTAGTTATCGAAACTGCCGGTCGCCCAGAGGTACAGAACCGCCACAGAGCTCGAATACCTGTGAAAATGTCTTCGTGATCCCAAATCGCCAGATTTGGAGCGACCGATGCTCTGGTCCTCGCCCTCTCACATCGCAGCGTGCGTTCGTAGTTATGAGTAATTATTATCTATATTGATTTACAACGGTCGAGTACCGTCGAGCGAACCGACCGAGAGGGACCACCGAATCCACCATGCCCCCGAAAGGCCGTCCGTACGGGTACAGTCAGGAGAAGATCCGGACGAAAGTTCCCGAGGAGCCCGGCGTGTACTGGCTCTGGTCGTTTGGCCGCCTGGTACGTGTCGGACAGTCGGTGAACCTCCGCCGGCGTCTCCTCGAATACAGCGATCAACAGCCGAACAGATTCCGATTCCAGACCGTTCGACAGTACTTTGCTCGTCGGTCGTGGACGCTTCACCCACTGTCGGTATCGCTCCAGCGGTGTCTCGACAAAATTGAACACGCCGAACTCGCCTGGTTTCAGGGAAAACACGGCCGGTTACCCGACTGGAACGCTCAGCAGAAACAGTACGAACCGAGTTTCGTCGAGCGACTGCTCTCCACCGCCCTGCCTTGATAGTGTTTATCCCAAGAGATTCAACGGTACCCCGCCGGATTGGTCGGGAGAAACGCTGTCGGCTGATGGGCCAGCCGATACACCGGTACATGCTTGGGATAAACACTATGAGACACGTACCGGCAACTGGCAACCGCAGGGTCGTCCAGCTAGCCCATATCCGGGTGCAGCGTCCGCGTCCCACTGTAGGTGTGGAGCGTATCCAGCACCACGTGTGCCTCGACGACGAAGTTCCCGGACAACTCCGCGAGGCTGTACGATCTGTCGGGTTCCCCGCGCTCGACGTCGTACAGAGAGGGATCGACCGTCACCTCCTGTCCGTCGACAGCGACGGTAACGGGTTCGATACCGAGCGCGTCGTGGCCGTCGGCTGCCAGTTCCTCGAGAGCCGCTTCGACGTTGTCAGGCCCGACATCAGCGAATCGCGGGCCGAACGTCGAGTAGTCGGGTTCGATGGAGACCGCCGCGGACTGGCTCCACGTCGAGCGGAGGTGCTCACGGATTCCGGTAACATCGAGCGTGTACTCGACAGTGATCGTTTCGCCGGGCTCGAGCACCACCTCTCGGGTCGGTCGGCCGATGACCTCCTCGTCGCTCAGTTGCTCGACGGAGAGTCGACAGGAGGCTGTCGTCAGCCGGTCGAGAGGGTTCTCGAACTCCACCGTGAACGTCTGCGTATCGGCAGACACGTCGTGGAAGCTACCCCAGATACGCGGGAATGTGACGTCGCCGGTGTGGTCGTGGGGGGCGTCGAAGACGTACGCACAATTGGCACAGATCCCGAGGGCGCGTGCAGCCGGTCCGAACCGATCCTCTCGCACCCGCAGGTAGACCGTGCCGTGACAGTACGGACAGTCGCTGTCGAGTGTCTCCGGTTGTGCCGTGTCGGTCCGAGACAGGTAGAGGTCCTGTATGGAATCCGACTCCCGCTCACAGACCGTCTCGACGAGGTTCCCACGGGCGCGCTCGAGGTGTTCACTCGCCTCCGCGAGCGCGTCGAGTGTCTCCCGGTAGTCCTGAACTGCGAACCGTTCGGTTGCCGCTTTCTCGTTGACGCGTCGCAGCGCGCTACGACACTCCTTCATCGACTGTCGGGTGGCTCTCTCCGGCAACTCAGCCCAGAGGACCTGCTCGGCATCCGGGACTGACTCAGTAAGTGTCGCCATCCGGGCGACGGTTGTGTCCGACGTGTCCTCGGGAGCGAGTGCCGCGAGTCGCGACCGTGACTCGTCGATGGTTCGAGACGGTGCCACCTCGAACTCGAACTGGTCGGCGACGATCAGTCCCCACGCGTTGATGACGACCCGGACGTCTTCGCCTTCGCGGAAGGCCGTATAAGACAGCGGATGCTTCGGGCCGTCGACACAGCGCACTGCGAACGTCTCCGCGTCCGGAGCGAAGACGTCCGCCGGTACCCGGACGTCGATGATGGGGGTATCAACGTCGGAGACGGTGACGAAACACCGATCGTCGGCCCGCTCGAGCGTGGTCGTGTACGTCTGGTCACGGACAGTAGCAGGCGAGGGTTCGTGCGACGGGAGACCGGCGACGACGTAGGGGTACGGCTCGACGCCTGCAGTGACCGCACTTCGGTTGAGGATGTACGCACGCTCGCCGGCCGAGTACCCAGCACGGAGCAAATTGTGATGCAGGGGTCCATGGTGTTCGACACACTCGGTGATACGGTACGTCCCGATCATCGACTCGGCGCCTGCGAGCAGGCTCAGCGCGGTGTGAACCGGTCGGTCCTTGCCATCGTTCATGTTCTGCAAAAGCGCACTACAGCCATCGAGGAAGACCTGCGGAATTTCGAGGGTCTCGGCCAGAATTGCCTGCTCCTCGACGCGCTGGGACCCTGCGTCCTGGTCGACGAACGGTGGTTGTTGTCCGTCGAACGCGTAGTCCGCTGGCGCTGCCGGAAAGCCGCTCAACAGCCCGTCCGCGAGCCGGGAGAACATGTGCGAGCCGTGAAGCACTGCCGACAGCGAGTCGAGTCCGCCGTCGGCCAGCCCCCGGAACTGGGCCCGTCGGACCGAATCGCCGGTCAGGAGTGCGGCGGTGTCGTCGTTCGTCCCGATCGATTCGTTCGCGTCCGGGACTGCGATACAGTGCTGCGTGTCTGCTGGCTCCGCCGCCGTCGCTGTCGATTGCGCCCGGTCGAAGTAGAGGGCACGAGCCTCTTCGGGCGTGCGACCGGTTATCAACCCCGCGTCGAGGGTGTACGGTTCGGCCTCCATGAACCGCGTCTGGATGGCGCGCAGGTCCGACGGCTTGATCGACCCGGGCGCGTCGACGATCAGCACGCTGTCGGCCTGGTGGACGCGGTTGATGTCCGAAACGACCGGCTCGTCCCGGTCGGCTGCGATGTCTTCGGCGAGCGCCGCGTACGGACCGTCCGTTGCACGTGTGAAGATCATACTATGGATTCCCTGGATTGAAACGCTCCGAGCGGGTGCGGCCGATCAGGCCGCCTCCGCCTTCGGTTCGGTTCGGACCTGGTACGCCTCGAGCAGGTCGTCGAACTCGCGTGCCCCGGCCTGCAGGGCGGTGAGTTCCGCGGCGAGGTCTTCGACGGGGACCCAGACCTGCGCGGTCGAATCCCGGTCGCGGATCGTCACCCGCTCGACGGAGCCGTCGACGACCTCCTCGGGGTCCACCGTGACACAGAAGGGGGTCCCGGCCTCGTCCTGTCGGCGGTAGCGACGGCCGATTCGGCCCCCGGCGTCGAACTCGACCGGGAGCCCTGCCGAGCGAAGCTCGTCGGCGACCTCCCGTGCCGCGTCGTCGACGGTATCACGGAGCGGGAGGACAGCGGCGAGGGTCGGCGCAACGACCGGGTCCAGGGACATGACGGTCCGCTGGTCGTCGCTCCCGGGAACCGCGTCGACCTCGAGTGCGTGGTGGAGCACGCTGTAGACGATGCGGTCGATACCGAACGACGGCTCGATGATCTTCGGATGCTCGTGGTCGCCTTCCTTCGTGACCTCGACGCGCTCCACGTCGACCAGCTCGGTCGAGACCGTCGCCTCGCCGTCGTCGAGTTCGACCGTCACCGTGTCGCCGTCGAAGGCGGACGGGTCGGCTGCGCCCTTTCGTTCGAGCGCCTGCTTGATGGCGTCGGCCTGTTCGCCGAACTCCGGCCCGATGACGCTCATGTCCGGATCGACGACGACCTGCGCTTCGGTGCGGGGCTCGTCGAACGGCCTGAAGATCTGGTAGGCGGTCTCGTCACCAGTGTGGGCCCCGTGTTTCCGCAGGTCGTAGCTCCCGCGGTCGGCGAATCCGGTCACTTCGAGCCAGTCACGGTTGATCTCCGTCTCTGCGTCCCAGCAGTCCGACGCGTAGTGGGCCCGCTCGTCGGGCTGGTGCTGCCGGAAGCGAAGCCGTGTGGGGTCGATGCCGATGCGGACGTACCACTCCTTCGCGATGCCGATGTAGTACGCGATCCACGGGTCGGCGATGACGCCCTCCTCGACGGCCTCGCCGATCGTCGTCTCGAACGGGGCGCCGTCGTCTGCCTGCTGGGCGTCGCTCGGGTACAGCGTCACCGGCACCTCGCGCACCTGTTCGAGGTCGGGCTCGTGTTCCGCGGGGTCGATGAAGTGTTCCAGTTCGGCCTGGGTGAACTCCCGCAGACGCTCGAGCCCGCCCCGCGGGCTGATCTCGTTGCGGTACGAGCGCCCGATCTGGGTGACTGCGAAGGGCAATTGCTTGTTCTCGTACTGCTTGAGCCGGTGGAAGTCCGCGAAGATTCCCTGTGCCGTCTCCGGTCGGAGGAAGCCGGGCGTCGAGTTGCCCGGCCCGATGCTGGTCTCGAACATCAGGTTGTGGTCGATCACGGACTGGCCAGCCAGTTCCGTGCCGCACTCGGGACAGACGAGATCGTGCTCCGCGATGAGGGATTCGACCTCCTCGTTGGGGAGCGACTCCGCTTCCTCGATGTCGGTATTGTCCTCGACGATGTGGTCGGCCCGCTCGCTCGGTCCGCACTGTGGACACTCGACCAGCATGTCGTCGAACCCGTCGAGGTGTCCCGAGGCCTCGAACACGGCTTCGCCCATCACGGTCGGCGCTTCGATCTCGACGTGCCCCTCCTCGACTGTGAACCGCTGGCGCCAGTCGTTCTCGATTCGCCGCTTGACGCCGGTTCCGTGCGGTCCGAGCGTCCAGAGTCCGCCTTCGCCACCGTAGTTCTCTGCAGTCTGGTGGAAGAAGCCGACTCGC
>JBLGCM010000137.1:0-5233 GCA_047617345.1 Natronomonas sp.
ATGTCGATTCCCCGCGGTGAGTACGATTCGTGGTTCGAGCGACTCGACGAGCGGTTCGATCTCGCCGAGCACGCCTTCGGCGACTCGAAGTCGCTGTACTTCTACGACACGGAGGGAAACTGCGTCGAACTCGGCCAATCAGACGTGGACGGGCCGGGCATCGGCGGGATGTTCGAGGTCGTCTTCGAGGTCGAGACTCTGGACCGCGCACAATCCCTGTACGAACGGCTTGGCTTCGAGACGGTCGACGAAGGCGACGACCGAAAGCGCGTGCGGATGAGCGCCGGCTCGTTCGATATCGAACTCTGGGAGCCACATCTCGGCCTCGCGGACGCCCGCGGCGGCGTCCACGTCGACATCGGTGTCGAAGTCGACGACGCCGAAGCGATCGTGGAGACTGTCCGCGGGGAGGTGACGGCAGTCACCGAAATCGACGGCGGCTATCGAATTCGAGACACGGACGGACACGACCTCAGTCTCGTCGAACCGTAGCTAAACCCCACGCTTTTCTACCGACGGCGCAGAAAAATGGCATGGAGAGTCTCAACAGGATGGCGACGGAGTTGGTCGACGAGGCAATCGAGTTCGCCGACGAACTGACCGTCGCCGTCCACCAGCTAACGGGCGATGCCGCCGTCATCGATTTCGGCGTCGAGACGCCGGGAGCAATCGAAGCGGGGTTACTGCTCGTCGAGATACAGACCGCCGGATTGGCGACAGTCCAGACCAAAGCCGGGACAGTTGCGGGAACGCCGCGGACTCACGTCGAACTGTCGACCGATCAGCCAGCGCTCTCGCTGCTCTGTGCCGGCAAGGGCGGTTGGGAACTAACGACCGACTCCTTCGAGGGACTGGGGAGTGGCCCGGCGCGGGCACTCGTGGCGGAGGAGGACATTTTCGACCGCGTCGGCTACAGCGAGGAGTTCGATTTCGCCGTGTTGGCGGTCGAATCAGACCAGCTACCCGACGAATCCGTCGCACGGCAGATCGCCGACCGGGCCGGCGTGCCCGAAAGTGGCGTGTTCCTGCCGACCTACGCCGCCGCGAGTATCACCGGCAGCGTCGTCGGTGCGGCCCGTGCCGCGGAACTGGCCGTCTACCGGCTGACCGAACTCGGCTACGACCCGCTCGACGTGCTCTCTGTGACCGGATCCGCGCCCGTCGCGCCCGTCGCGGGAGACGAATCGACCGCGATGGCGTACACGAACGACGCCGTCACCTACGGCGGCGAGGTCCACCTCGTCGTCGACGAACCGTTCGACCGGTTCGACGAAGTCGCCTCGACAGCGCGGGCGGAATACGGCGAACCGTTCAGCGAGATCTTCGACGCTGTCGACTACGACTACGCCGAACTCGACCGGGAACTGTTCGCGCCGGCGCATGTGACCGTTGACGTCGTCGGCGGTGACACACATGTCGTCGGCGAGACTGCAGAGGGCGTGCTAGCCGAGAGTTTCGGGCTCTGAGTCTATGCCGGTCTGATTAGCGTGACCTCCGAAGTGAGAGCTTTCTAAGCCGTGTGACAGACGCCGGGCTGAATCCACCCGGAGCCAAAGGGAAATTCTCAAGTACTGACTGACCATTCAGTCAATGTGGTCCGAGGTACGAAACACCGCCGAACAGATTGGTCGCCCCTCCCGGTTCGCCCGGTACGGAACAGGTCCCTCGTCGGTCAGATCGGGGGTGATTTCCGATGAACGGCGCGGACGAGTCCGATCCCTCCACAGCGGGTGGATCGGGACTCACCCGCGATCAGTACGCCATCGTCGGATCGGTCATCGCCAGCACATTTTTCGTCGGCTTTGGCGGCGGCGTCATCTTCCCGATTCTACCGAATCTGGGTGCCGTCCTCGGAATTTCACCGTTTTTCGTCGGATTGATCCTCAGCGCGAATCGATTCTCTCGACTGATCGCCAACGCGCCGGCGGGCAGTCTGGTCGACCGCGTCGGGACACGAACGCCGTTCATCGCAGGGCTGTTCATCCAGGCGGTCGCCACGTTCGGCTACGTCATCGCCTACGCGGCCCCGTTCCCGGAGCCGTGGTTTCTGCTCACGCGAATCCTCTGGGGCGTCGGAAGCGCGCTGGTCTTCGCGACCGCCTACACGATTGCGGCCGATGTGAGCAAGAGCGGGTCGCGTGGGACCAGCATGGGGCTCATCCGCGGCGGGACAATCTTCGGTTTCCCGTCGGGGTTGGTCGTCGGTGGAATCGTCTCTGACGTTGCAGACGGCGTTATCGCCGACGTTCCGGGCGATATCGTCGCCTTCGTCGTCGCGACGGTTTTTGCGCTGCTCGCAACACTGCTGGCGTACCGGTTCGTCCCCGAGACCCACGTCGAGGGCGGCACAAACGAGTCCGTCAAGCCCTGGGAGATCGACCGAAGCGCGACGACGCTCACGATCGGGCTGGTGAATTTCACGATTCTGTTCGGCTATATCGGCGCGCTGTTCTCGACGCTCGTGCTCTTTCTCGGCGAGCGCAATCTCGGTATCCTCGGATTCGACGCACAGGGAAGCTCCGGGATGTTCATGGCGATTACCGTCCTCGCGGCGGCGGTGTTCATGCTCGGCGGCGGCTATTTGAGCGACCACCGGAAATCCCGGGTGCCGACGTTGCTCGTCTTCGTCACCGTCGCCTCGGTGGGCTTTCTCGTGCTCGCAGTTGCCGATTCGGTCCCGCTGTTGATCCTCGTCTGCGTATTGATCGGCAGCGGACAGGGCGGAACCAGCGGCCCGCTGGTCGCGCTGCTTGCTGATCTCACTCCTGCCGACCAGATGGGCCGGGCGTCCGGGACGAACAACGTCCTCGGCGATGTCGGCGGGGGACTCGGTCCGCTGATCTCGCTGCCGTTGATCCAGTGGGTCGGGTTCACACCAATCTACGCGGCGTGTGCGCTGTTGCCGCTGACCGCGGGGGTAATCTTGCTTGTCGGGATTCACTACGAGACCGGTCACCTGTTCCCCGAGACGGACTATATCGATGTTTCGACCGATTCGACCGCAGACTAACGCGACGTGGCTCGGATGACAGCCGGAATAGTTAGTAAGCAGACATAATCCACAAGCGGCGGGAGTACTGATGTCGATTCAATGAGGGCGGTAGATCTCGTCGGGCCGGTCGTCGTTCACGATGGTGGGAGCATACGCTACGCAAATGCAGAATTTGCTGAGCTGATCAGTTCTGGCGATCCGGCGAATCTCGTGGACGATTCGTTGCAGCAGTTCGTCCCGTCTGAGTACTGGGAGCCACTCCTCGAACAGTTCGAGCAGGTCGAGTCGGGTGAGCCGTCGCTGGGTCTCCAACTCGATATCGAACAAGCTGACGGGACGCGGCGGTCGGCTATCGCCGTGAGTTCGGTCGTCGACTGGAATGGATCCGAGCAGATTCACACGTCGTTTCTCGATTTCGAGGCGACAGACGATGACCCCGCGGTGTCGCTCCGAAAGAATGCGATGCACAGGGCACCGGTCGGGATCACCATCGCGGACGCGACAGCCCAAGACCTCCCGCTGATCTACGCCAACGACTGCTTTGTCGAAATGACCGGCTACCCGCGTACGGAAGTCATCGGCCGGAACTGCCGGTTTCTGCAGGGTGCGAACACGCGCGAAGAGCCGGTTGCCGAAATGCGGGCGGCGGTCGAGGAGGACCGATCCGTGACGGTCGAACTGCGAAACTACCGGCGAGACGGATCGATGTTCTGGAACCGGGTGACGATTTCGCCGGTCCGCGACGAGTCGGGAGCGGTCACACACTACCTCGGCTTTCAGGAAGATATCTCGGACGAGAAGGTGTACGAACGCGAGCGCGCGCTGTTCGAGAAACACGCCGAATCCTCCGATCAGGTGATGTACGTGACCAACAGCGAGGGCCGCATCGAGTACGTCAATCCGGCCTTCGAGGAGGTGACCGGCTACGATGCCGACGAGGCGCTCGGGAGAACGCCGGAGCTGTTCCGGGCACAACCGACGGAAAACACGGGCGTCGCGTCGCTCTCACTGGAACCGGGCGAATCGCACAAGGACGAACTGGACAACCGGGCGAAATCCGGAAAACGGTACCGCGTCCACCGGACGGTCGTCCCAATCATCGATGACCGAGAGATGGTCACGCACTACACGGTGATCGAACGCAACGTAACCGACGAGCAGTTGACGACGCAGGTGCTCAACGTGCTCGACCGCGTACTCAGGCACAACGTCCGTACCGCAGTGAACGTTATCGACGGGTACGCTGAGTTTCTGGAGTCGAGTACGGACAGCGAGAAACAGCAGACTGCGACGAAAGCGATCCGTGAGCGGTCGACCGACCTCAGAGAGATCAGCGAGAAAATCACCGTGATCCGGGGACTGCTCGAAGATCACGCCGAATCCTCGCCGCTCCGAGTGGCCCACCTCGAAGCGGTGATCGACCGACTGCGAAAGGATCACCCCGAGGCCGGCATCGATCTACGGATCGAGGTCGACAAAAGCCGGTCGATTACGAAAGGAGCCATCTTTCAGAGCGCACTCAGTGCGGCCGTCGAAAACGCAGTCAATCGTACCGACGGAACTGATCCCGACATCACGATTACAGTCACCCCCTGCGAGGATAACACGATCACCGTCGAGATCACGGATACTGGAGCAACAATTCCCGACGATGAGTGGGCGGTCATCGAGGCCGGCACTGAAACACCGCTCGAACACATGAGCGGAATCGGACTCTGGCTCGTGTACTGGTCGGTCGTGGCGCTCGGTGGCACCGTCGAACGCGAGAGATCCGGCGCGGGAGAAAATACGCTCGTACTTCGCATCCCGCTCGCTGTCGACTCCGAGGGGAGCGAACCGGACACAGACTAAGTCACAACACGCCCATCTCGTCGAGTCGCTCCGGGAGGTACGTCTCGGTCACGAAGTCCAGTCCGCGCGAGGCCAGTGACTGCTGTTCGGACTTCTTTTCGATATCGAGTTGGAGTTCGATCTGCTCGTTCCAGAACTCGGTCTGGAAGCGCGGATCCTCCAGTTCCGATTCGAGGGCGTTGATGTCCGAGTCGCTCAGCGGGTCGGTCGGCAGATCGTATTCGACGATATCCTGCGGTCGGATGCCGATGAAGTCGGCCTCCGGCGTCGCCAGATACTCCGAAAGGTGTGCGCTTTTGATCGAGCCGTAGGCGACAGAGCCGTAGATCCGGTAGCTCCAGGGGTCACCGTCAGTGAAGACCACCACCGGCAAGTCGAGTTCGTCGTGTA
>JBLGCM010000138.1:0-5226 GCA_047617345.1 Natronomonas sp.
ACGCTCGATACCGTCTCCCGGGCGATCACCGAGGCGACGGACGCGACGGCTCTCGCCCGAAGCCTTCCGGCCGCACTGACCGACCCGCCCGAAAACAGTGTCGCCTGGATCGGACAGTCCGCCCGCGCGGCGGGGACGATCCGGATCCGGGCGAGTTCGCCCGCCCTTCCCGACGCGATAACCGACGTCGAGAACTCGGCGACACGGCGGGCGCTCGATTCGGGTGCTGTAACTACGGTCGGTACCGAGGAGTGTCCCGAGTACAACGAGCTTCGGCGCTCGGAGGACGTGCCTGCGGCCGCGACGGCCGTGGTGATTCCGGTTCCTGCCCTCGACCACTCCGCAGTTGTACACCTCTACACCGACGGGGAACTCTCCCACCCCGGTGCGTCGGAGACGTTTGCCAGCGTTGCGGAGTTGCTGGCGGAGGGCTTCGAGCACCGAGAGACGGCGCGAGAACTCCGCAGGGAACGCGAGCGCCTCGAACAACTCCGCTCGCTGGTCTCGCACGACCTCGGGAATCCGCTCAACGTCGCCGCCGGTCGCCTCGAACTCGTCCGCACGGAGTGTGACAGCGACCACATCGAGCACGTCGAATCGGCACTGAAAGACATCGAAGCACTGTCGGACGAGGGACAACTCTTTGTCAAGGCCGGCCGGGAACTCGACGAGCGCTCCGAACTCCATCTGGATTCTCTCGCCCGAGAGTGCTGGAAGGCGATCGACGACCCCGACGCCTCGCTGTCCGTCGAGCCGATGACGGTGTACGCCGAACCGGAACGGCTCCGGATGTTCCTGAACCAACTGTTCGACAACGCTGTCGTCCATACGGACGGGTCGGTGACGGTCAGTGTCGGGCCGCTGCCCGACCAACGGGGCTTCTACGTCGAGGACGACGGGCCGGGAATCCCAAACGACGAGCGGGAGTGCGTCTTCGACCGCGGATACACGACCGTCTCTGGGCGAGATGGGTACGGTCTCGCGCTCGTCGAGGAGATCGCGGGCGCGCTCGGCTGGGCGGTCGAGGTCACCGAGGCCGAGGGCACCCGGATCGAGGTCCGAACGGTGACGTGGTGACGGCGGACGTGCAGACTCCGCGCCATCGAGACGAGCGCGGTCGAGCGCTCTCATTGTGTACCGGCGCCTTCGGAGGGGAGTCCCGACGGTTCGATCCGATCCGCGCCGGATTATAAGCCGAAAATCGGAACGAACTTGAAGGTGAGGTAGGCGCCCACCGTCGAGATGATCGGCACGACGTTTTGCATGATGACGACCCGCGCGGTCGTCGATGGGTTGAACAACTCGCTGGCGGCCGGGATGTCTTCGGGCTCCTCCTCGCCGATTTCCGGCAACTGTTCGCCCTCTTCGTCTCCCGCGAGCGACCCCACGGAGACGGTCGTCGACTCCTCACCCTTTACACCGCCGACAGCGGTCGTGGTCCGCGTCGCACGTCCCCACCCCAGTCCGATGATGCTCATCGTGGCGATGATGACGAAACTCGCGGGGATACCGATTGCTGAGAGGCCGACGGTCAGTACCGACGACACCGAGGCGACGATGATCGCCGCCGTCAGCGGGAGCGCGGTAATGTCGCTGCCCATCGTATCCAGCGTCCGGCGGGCAATAGTAAAGGAGCCGAGCGCAACGGCAGCCGACCCGAGGACGACCGCCGCACCGACTTCGAGATCACCGCTGCCGACCAGCGGTGCGACCGCGTTGGCGACGTTGGAGGTGCCCGAGGCGAACGCCATCAGACAGCCAATTGCGACGACGACGGTCACGCCGGTCAACTCTCGGCGGGTGGTTCCGGGGCCGCGCACCACTCGCGGGATCGCTCCGGAGCGGTCGAGTTCGACGACCGGTCCCTCGCTGGCGTCGATGGCGACCATTCGGTTGAGCGTGGGGTAGAGATACCGGCCGATCACCCCCGAGACCCAGAAGCCGATGATCGGCGCGACGATCCACCAGACGACGATTTCGCCGAGCACCGCCCAGTCGAGCGCGCCCGCGGCCTGTGCGAGCGCGGCAATCGCGCCGACGGTCGTCATCGAGGTCGAGGCGGGAACCCCGAAGATGTTGCCGACGAACAGCGCCAGTCCGATGAAAAACAGGACTGCGACGCCGCTGCGCAGCGTGAAGACGCCCTCGCCGTCGATGATGCCGTCCGAGAGGGTATCGATCACTTCGGGGCCGATGGTCACCGCGCCGACGGCAAAGGAGACCGAAAAGAGGGCCGCGGCCGCGGCCTTCGAGATGACGTCCGCGCCGACAGCGGGGCCGAAGGCCGGCCCGGTGGTCGAACCCCCGATGTTGTACCCGACGAACACTGCAACGAGGATGCCGATGATGAAGAGGAGTTCGGTCACTACTGCAATCAATTACTCGCGGGGGGTTAATTGTGCTGTTTCGACCGGAGCACAACGCCTATGAGGCCGTCTCACCTCACGAGAGGTATGACCGAGTACACGACGGTGTCGATTCCGAAAGATCTCGCCGACCGGGTCGAGGAGACCATCGACGGAACCAGCTTCCAGAGCACCAGCGACCTCGTCCGGTTTCTCCTTCGGAGCATCGTCATCCAACACCAACAGCACGGCGAACTGACCGAGGCTGATTTCGACGAAATCACCGACCAACTACAGGACCTCGGCTATCTGGAGTGATCGCCGCTCACCGCTGCTGTTTCTTCCGGTGGTTCGATATCGAGAATCTCGTAGTCGACTCGGTTACCCTTCCGGTCGAAGGCCCGAAACGAGTCGATATCCCACGGTGGAACGGCGACGAACACGATTTCGCGCAGATCGTCGCGCTTCGAGACCTGTAGGTCGCCGCGGGGGTGTGAGACGAACACACCGGGAGTCTGCCCGGCGGGGGTTCCGAGATCGACGCCGAAGATAGCGTTGACGGCGCCGTCCTCGTTGGGCATATAGAAGTGAGTGAACACGGGCGTGTCGCCGTCGAGATCCACCTCCGGGAGACCTGCGGCGTCGGTCACCGCCAGCGGTACCGTCGTCGAATCGGGATCCTTTCCGCTGGCGAACCCAAGCAGCGTCTCGACCAGCCCTTCCGTGAGATAGATCACACCGTGGCTACGGGGTCGAGCTACTTAGCGTCCGGTGGTAGCGATGCGAGCCGCGCCGGTTCGGCGGTCGGAGACCCGGCGGGTCAGTGATCGGCTTCGTGCGGGTTCAGTTCGCCGCCGTAGTTCTCGACGTGGTCGCTGTACTCGATAAAGCGCGGGGCGTCGGGGTCGAAAGGCCGCTTGAGGGCATCGAAGGCTTTCTTCTTGTCCCAGCCCTGCAGCTTCCCGACCGCGGATTTGTCTTCGAGGCCGTGGTAATCGAGGTGATCTTTGGTCAGGTTCCACGCGTCCAGTCCCTGCTCGGATCGAACGATGACCGAGGAGTACTCGTCGCTCGACCCTACGGAGCCAACGGTCAGGTCGGCACAGAAGCCGGTGAAGTCCGCACACTCGTTACAGCCCTTGAGGGCGGCGTCGTGGAAGTTCTCGATGTCTTCCTCGAGGATGCGGTTGCCCTCCAGATCGTCGACCATCAGTTTGCCGTGGAGCACGTCCATCTTGCCGACGTTGTCGATGTCGATGTCGCGCTGCTTTTGAATCTCCTCGCCGATGAGTTGGTGGTAATTGAAGTTTTTGGTACACATCAGCGCGATCTTGTAGTCGATGGCGCGGACGCCCTCCTCCTGGGAGCCGTACTCCCACTCGAAGTCCTGCAGCGCGCTGATGCCCTCGATCTCACAGGGCGTGCCGACCAGCGCCAGCGACAACTCCTCCCAGTCTTTCTCGAATTTGTCCTCCCACTTCGAGAAGTCCAGGTGGCCGAGCGCCATCGTCTGATTGTAGATCGTGCCGGTGTTCGCTTTGAGTTCCTCGGGTGAGGTGGCCATGAATCCCTCTGCCTTCCAGGGGTCTTCGTCGCTTTCGCTCGCGATGAGCGCGCCGTCGATCTCGCCTTCCTCCATCAGCCGAATGAGGACGCCGGTAACGACACCGCCGTCCTGTGAGCTGTGTCGCCAGTCTTCCTCGACGCGAGCGGAGAACTCGGTGATCGGATCGCCTGCGCCCTTGACGTTGTCCTCGCCGCCGGTTATCTTCCACTGGCGCTCGTACCGGAGGCCGCCGCGAGGACAGAAGTCCCAACAGAGCGAACAACCGGTACACATCTTGACCAGTTCCGGGAGGCCGTCGTCGCCGATGCCGATGGAGTCGGACGGACAGGCCGCGACACAGGTCCCACACTGGATACAGCGGTCGGCGTCGATGACGCCCTCGTCCAGTTCCATGAACCAGGTTTTGTCCTCCGGCGTCTCGATATCGTTCATCTCCGAGCGGATACCGTAGCCGGGCGTCTCCAGTTTCGCGTCGCCGGGGAGGTTTACCCGTTCGTCGGGCCGATCCGGGTCCTCGCGGTTCTCGCCGGGCAGGACCTGACTCGTGCCGCTGGTGGGTTCGGTGAACTCGATATCACCGAGCTCGCCGTTCTCGTCGACGTTAGTCGGTGTGCCGCCGGCGGCGTCCGCACCCGCGCCGTCCGTCACGGCGCGGGTGCCACCGTCGGTTGCGGCTGGCTCTTCGGTATCGCCACCGGAGCAACCACAACTCGATCCACAGCCATCGCCTGATCGTGTCTCCGCCGGAATCGTCTCGGTCTGCTCGCGGGTGCGGTCATCGTCGCCGGACATCGGTGGGACGCTCGTTCCCTCCGAGTCGGACGCCGGAACGCCCGGTAGCGTCTTCTCCTCGCTGAACTCGCCGTCAGCCTCGGCGAGAGCGCGGTCGTCGCCACCGACGGCAGGGCCATCTTCGACCAGTTCCGGACTCTCGTCAGTCGCCATGGGCAACACCTCCGGCGACGTTGGCATCCGCACTTTGCATGATGGTGCGCAGTCGGTCGTTGTCGGTCCGGCGACACCATTCGTAGAAGCGCTCGCCTTCGTGGCGTTGGTCGGCGTAGGCGTCGAACAACTGTTCGAGCGCCGGGATCACCGACTGTGCTGGTACGGCGTTTTCGACCCAGTCGATGAACTCGTTGTCAGTGCCGAGCGCGCCGCCGAGGCCGAAGTCCATCCCCTCGACGATGTTGTCGCCTTCTTCGTTGGTCGTTCCTTCGGGGTCGTCGAGCGCGACAGTCTCGCCGCGGAAGCCGATATCGGCGATCTGTGGCTGTGCACAGGAGGCCGAACAGCCCGACATGTGCATGCGGA
>JBLGCM010000139.1:0-5226 GCA_047617345.1 Natronomonas sp.
CCTGAGGATTCCGACGCGATCACAGACGGCCTCGACCTGACTGAGAATGTGACTGGAGAAAAAGACGGTCGTCCCGCGACTGTTCTCCTCGCGGATGATCTCGCGGATCTCACGGGCGCCGTTGGGGTCCAGTCCCGTCGTCGGTTCGTCGAGGATCAACAGGTCCGGGTCGCCGACCAGCGCCATCGCGAGGATGAGCCGCTGTGCCATCCCCTTCGAGTAGCCGCTCGCCTTCCGGTCGGCGGCGTCGGCGATATCGACCCGTTCGAGCAGTTCCTGTGGGTTGTCGGTGGCGTTTTTCGACTCGATTGCGAATTCGAGATGCTGGCGGCCGGTCAGCCGGTCGTAGACGTCGTACCCCTCAGGCAGGACGCCGATCCGGTGGCGCAGATCTTGCCCCTGCTGCTGGCAGTCCATGTCGAACACGCGAGCCTGTCCCGCGGTCGGTTTGACGAAATCCAGAATGATGTTGATCGTCGTGGATTTCCCGGCTCCGTTCGGGCCCAGAAAGCCGAACACCTCTCCCTCCTCGATCCGGAGGTCGAGATTGTCGACAGCGACCAGGCTGCCGTACCGCTTCGTGAGTCCGTTTAATTCGATTGCTGTCATGTGAGTTGATTCCGGAGTAAGCCACATGTAACTTTGCATCCGTTTCACAGACAGAAACACCGCGAGACGCCGTCTGCCTGGAATTCACACACAATCCATCCGAGCGCAGTGTTTATCTTTCGGGTCGGCGAAGTACGGACAATGAGTGTCATCGGATTTGTCGGTCTTCCCGGAAGCGGCAAGAGCGAGGCGGCCGCCGTCGCGGAAGAACGCGGGATCCCCGTCGTGACGATGGGCGACGTGATCCGCGCCGCATGCCGCGAGCGCGGGCTCGATCCGGCGACCGAGCACGGCCGGGTCGCACAGGCGCTGCGCGAGGAGAACGGGCCGGCGGCCATTGCCGACCGCTCGCTCCCGATCATCGAATCGGAACTCGACGACAGCGAGACGGTCGTCGTCGACGGTATCCGTTCGGACGCGGAGGTCGACCGCTTCGAGGAGGCCTTCGGCGATCAGTTTCGACTGGTCCGTATCGAGGCCCCCTTCGAGACTCGAAAAGCGCGGCTGGATCTTCGCGGTCGAGATGCCGGTGACGAGGAGGGGGGCGAGTCCCTGTCCGAACGCGACCAGCGGGAACTCGATTTCGGGATGGGCGAGGCGATGGACCGGGCCGATCTGGTGGTCGAAAACACCGCGTCGTTAGCGGCCTTCCGCGAGCGAATCACCGATATCCTGACACAGAGAACGCAATGAACTACGCAATCGAGGCCGAAATCACGGCTCCCGTCTTCGATACGGAGATCCAAGACCGCGTCGCAGCGGCAATCACCGAAATCTTTCCCGAGGCAGAGCCCGAGTTCCAGTACGGAGAACTGACAGCGACAGTTCACAGCCTCGACCAGTTCTCCGAACAACTCCACCGGCAGGAGATTCTCGATACTGCTCGCGGGGTCTTTTTCGACAATCGGACGGACGACAGCTTCTCGTTCCGACTCAAAAAACAGGCGGCATTCCAGGGGTTGGTCAACTTCGTGGTCGACGAACCGGGCGAACTCGGGGGTATCGCCGTCCGCGTCCGGGTCGAAGAGCCGTCGGTCGAGGAGTTTGTCGCCCATATCGCGCCGCGAACCGAGG
This sequence comes from Natronomonas sp., assembly GCA_047617345.1. GTDB lineage: Archaea > Halobacteriota > Halobacteria > Halobacteriales > Haloarculaceae > Halovenus. Next base: position 1,684 of record JBLGCM010000139.1, read on the forward strand.
GCGGCAAGCCGGTCGAAGAGTAGGACGTCTCTTGCGCTGGATTGATCCGTTCGGCCGGTGAGGATTCGGGTAGGATGTTCCGCCCGATTACAGTCACGGAGATCATGCAGACACCGGTCGAAACGATCGCGGCCGACCAGTCAGTCCGGGCGGCCGCCGGCAAACTGGCCGCCAGCGGAATCGGCTCGCTCGTCGTCTGTGAGGGCGACGAGCCGGTCGGGATTCTCACCGATACCGACATCACGGCGATGGTCTCGGCCGGTACGGATCCCGACGCGGCGACCGTGAGCGACCGGATGTCGAGTCCGTTGATCACGACTCGCTCCGACGCGTCGATCCAGGAGGCGGCCGAACTGATCCGCGAACACGCTATCAAGCGACTTCCAGTCGTCGACGACGGGGAGATGGTCGGAATCGTCACGACGACTGATCTCTCGAACTACGTTCCACATCTGCGCCACGTCGAGCGCAATCAACAGCCATCCGCGAAGCGGCGTAACCACAATCTCAGGGCCGACACTGCCTACGAGAACGACGACTGGGAGTACGAGTACATCGGCGACGAGGGGCAGATCGACGTCGGCGACGAACTCACGTTCTCGAAGGCGCTGACTGAGGGGGATGTCCAGGCATTCGCGGAGGCCAGCGGCGATACGAACCGGCTTCATCTCGACGCGGAGTTTGCGGCCGAAACGCGCTTCGGTGAGCGGATCGCTCACGGCACACTCGTCGCCGGACTGATCAGTGCCGGACTGGCACGACTACCGGGACTGACGATCTATCTCTCACAGGAACTGAGCTTTCTCGGGCCGGTACGGCTGGGCGAGCGGATCACCGCCGAGTGCGCTGTCGTCGAACAACTCGGGAAGAACCGCTTTCGACTGACGACGAAAGTCTACGACGGAGAGGGGGAACTCGTTATCGACGGCGAAGCAACCGTCATCTCCGATACGCTGCCGCAGGAAGCGGAGTGATCAGCCGAACGGGCCGCCGCCACCGCCGCCCATGCCGCCGGGGCCGCCACCGCCCATGCCGCCGGGGCCGCCGCCACCCTGTTGCATCTGTTTCATCATCCGCTCCATGTCGGCGTCGCCCATGCCCTGGAACTGCTTGAGGGTGCGCTCCATCATCTTGTGCTGTTCGAGCAGTTCGCGGATTCGATCCTCGGGCTTGCCCGATCCGCGAGCGATCCGCCGGGTCCGGCTGGCGCCGACGACCCGGGGGTTTTCCAGTTCCTCCTCGGTCATCGAGTCCATGATGACCTCGAAGTCCCGCATCCGTTCCTCGGTTACGTCCATCGCGTCGTCGGGCAGTTGGTCCATCATCCCGCCGCCGAGACCGGGGATCATGTCCATCACCTGATCCAACGGCCCCATCCGGTTCATCGCCTCCATCTGCTTGCGGAGATCCTTCAGCGTGAACTGCCCTTCGAGCATATCTTCGGGATCCCAGTCCTCGTCTTCTTGCTGGGTCTCCTCCATCGCGCGCTCGACGCGTTCGGTGAGTTGTTCGAGGTCTCCCATTCCGAGTAGCCGGGAGACGAAACTAGAGGACTCGAACCGCTCGATATCTTTGACCGTCTCACCCGTCCCGAGGAAGGCAATCGTCGAGTCGGTCTCGTTGACCGCTGCCAGTGCGCCGCCACCTTTCGCCGTCCCGTCGACCTTGGTGACGATCACTCCGTCGATTCCGATTGTCTCCTCGAACTCCTGGGCCTGCTCTTTGGCGCTTTGGCCCATCGCCGCGTCGATGACCAGCATGTTTCGGTCCGGGCTGGCCGTGTTCTCGATGCGCTCGATCTGGTCGATCAGTTCCTGGTTGAGCGCGTCCCGGCCGGCCGTATCGACGATCTGAACGTCGGCGTCTGCCGTCTCCAACAGCCCCTCCTCGGCGATTTTCTCGGGACTGTCCGCGTCAGGGTCGCCGTAGTATTCGACTTCGGCCTCTTCGGCGAGCTGTTTGGCCTGGTCGTACGCGCCGGGCCGGTCGGTGTCGGTCTGGATGATCGCCGGCCGCAGTCCTTTCTTCGAGAACCACCACGCAATCTTGCCGGCCGTGGTCGTTTTCCCTGATCCGTACAGTCCCGCCAGGAGAATGGTCTGCTGTTCGAGCGGGAGTTCCGTCGATTCGCCGAGCAGATCGACCAGTTCCTCGTAGACGATGCGGAGTATCCAATCCCGTGGGGAGGTTCCTCCCGGCGGTTCCTCCTCCAAGGCACGTTGCTTGATGCTGTCCGAAAGCTCTCGGACGAGTTCGATATCGACATCCGCCTGAATCAACGAGCGCTGGATTTCCTTGACGATGTCGTCGACATCGCCTTCGGAGATCCGAGATTTACCCCGGAGGTCGTCGAGCGTACTCCGGAGTGAACTGCCGAGATCGTCAAGTACCATTAATAGCGACTACGAGACCCCCGCGCTAAAACCTTTTTCTCGGCCCCGCCGACCCGATCAAGGTTCGACGTACTGGCTCTCCCAGTCCCGGCGCGCTTCGATTTCACGACGCCCCCGGCGCGTGAGACTGTAGAAGTTCGTCCGCCGGTCCCGCTGGCCTTTCTCGACTAGGCCCTTGTCGACGAGCGTATCGAGATTGGGATACAGCCGGCCGTGGTGTATCTCTTTTTCGTAATAATCTTCCAGTTCCTCTTTGATCGCGAGCCCGTGTGGCTCGTCCCGGCCCGCGATGACGTACAGCAGATCACGCTGAAATCCTGTCAGGTCGTACATTGGTCTCTTACACTATTACTTTATTGTCTGAATATATTAAATATGTCGTTTCATATACGTCACGCCACTTAAGAGAGTGACCGAATCACAGTGTTCCGGCACCCCCTATCTCACCCTCGCTACTCAATTTGTTGTGATTATAATCACGTATTCTGAAAACGCGATCAGGGGGAGTAATAGCCTTGATCTCAAGGGTTGTGTGGTTTAACTCTCCAACGGTATCCTAGCTGGTATTCTTCCAGTCGTACGGAGTTGCCTCATTTGCTCCCGATCGAGATCAGATCAGATTACCGATAACTATACGCATGACTCGATATATTCGAATGAACTATTCAGCTCGACAAATATTATCCTATCCCGTCATATTCGGGCTGTTTTCACCCGGGTACGTTCGGCCAATCGGCCCGTCAGTCCGTCGTCGCCGACTCGATGAACGCGGTGACGTGGTCGTCCTGTCGGCGTTTGAATCCCCGTTCTCTGGCGAGACGGTCGAGTTCGCGGGCGACGAGACTGCCGTACTGGACCGCTTTTTTCTCTCTGAAGGCGATTCGATCCGGTAGAAGCGGGCGGGCGGCGAGTCGGAGCGCCCACTTTCGCTCGCCGCGAGCGGTCACGAGCGCCTCGCCCGGGAGTGAGAGCGCTGCGCGGACGACGGCGTCGGACAACAGCGGAACGACGGGTTCGACGCCCACGTCCCACAGCGCGAGCACGTCCCGTTCTAACTGGTCGGGCAGCGTCTCGACCATCTCCCGCCGGGCGCCGCGAACCGTCTCCGACTCGACCCGAGGATCATCGGGCGCGCGCGCGACCTTCGCGT
>JBLGCM010000140.1:0-5218 GCA_047617345.1 Natronomonas sp.
GACGACCATATCACCTACTCGATCAGGCCGGCCGGCGACACGAACTCACGGGGGATGATGCAGCGAGGCAGCGTCGAGACCGACGAGGCTGGCCGAACGGTCGTCGAGCACACCGTCGACGTGCACGATCCTGAACTCTGGTGGCCCCGCGGGTACGGCGAACAACACCTGTACACGCTACGGGCGAAACTCGGCGAGACGGAACACACCTGTACGACCGGGATCTGCGCCGTCGGATTTGACGACGGCCGTCTGCAGGTCAACAGCCAGGAAGTACCGATCCGCGGATTGAATCTCCTGACGGCCGACGAGGCCGATATCGACCGGGCGATCAAGTGCAACGCGAATCTCGTCCGGGCGCACGGACAGGTGCTCCCCGACGAACTCTACGAGCGCTGTACCGAGGAGGGATTGCTCGTCTGGCAGGATCTCCCGCTCACGGGCCCCGGCGACTTCGATACCGACCGCGGCAGCGCCCTCGCCACCGCGCTCGGCCGCCAGTACAGCCGGTATCCTTGCCTCGCGGTCAGTACTGTTCACGACGACCCCGTGGATGCCTTCGCGGATGGACTCGGGAGCGGCGTTCTCGACCGTCTGCGATTCCGGTATCGGGCGTGGCGGTCCAGCTACGACACAGCGCCAGCCGAACAAGTTGCGGATTCGCTCCCGGACCACCGGCCGGCGATGCCCGTCGTCGGTGGTCCCGGCATCGACACCGAAGTCGGTTCGTACTACCCCGGCTGGTCGTACGGCGAACCCGAGGATATCGAGGGACTGCTCGACAGCTATCCCGCCTCGGTCGTCGCCGAGTTCGGTGCCGGTGCGCTCGTCGACGAACAGCACGGCGACCGAATTTGCGGATTCGATGCCGACAAACACGACCGCCACGTCGGCGGCGTCACCGGGTCTCAACAGTACCAGGCAGCGACGCTGCGAACACTGATCGAACACCTTCGATGCCGGCGTACGGGTGCAATCGCCTTCGCACTCCGTGACACCGACCGCGCAGGCATGGGCGTGTATGCACACGAGGGGGAGCAGAAGGTGGCCGCAGAGACCGTTCGGCGCGCTTTCGAGCCGGTTCGAGCGTTTCTGGACACGCCCGCAGCGGCGGAAAGCGCGATTACGGTCGTCAACGATACCTCACAGGAGCGGTCTGCAACGCTGCGCTGGGTGGCCGGCGGGGAGGACGGAACGCTCGATCTAACCGTCAGCGAGGGCGGGCAGTGGACCGGCGGCCCCGTCGACGTTCCAGCAGACGCCGAGGAGGTCAGACTCGAGCTCACCCTCGGCGAGCGGACAGTAACCAACACGTACGATCGCTCCCGGTGTGAATAGCCCGATCCGTGACAACACGAGCCGAGGAGCCATTCGATCGGAATGTTTAAAACTAACACTGTAGTAAAGTTAGTCACCAGAACGCGTGCGGCGTTTCGGTCGTACAGCACTCCGCCCAACATGATAGGGAACGCCTGTTTTCGACGACAGCAGATCCGAGGGGAGAGTGTCAACGACAGCCGATACGCATATGGCATCGAGGTTCAACCATGGCAGATTCGATAGACCAGTCCAAAAACATTGAAGTCACAGACGAAGAGCTCGAAAACAAATCCAAAGGCGAACTCATCAAACTCGCTGGCAAGCTCCGCGACCGGCGCAACGAGCTAAACCAGATGGCCTCCGAACGGGCCTCCAAACGGGACGATCTCAACGCCAAGACCCGCGAGAAAGTCGACGAGGCCCAGGAGCACCGGGAGAGCCGCGACGAACTCAACGAGCAGGTTCAGGAGCACAAAGAGAAGCGAAACGAACTCAACGCCGAGGCCAACGAACTGTTCGACCGCGTCGAACAGCTCAAAGACGACGCCAAACTCGACGAGGGAAAAGATATCGAGGAACTCGAATCCGAAATTGAGGATCTCGAGTTCAAACAGCAGACCGAAGTGCTGGATACCGAAGACGAGCGCGAACTCATCGAGAAAATCGAGGAGAAACGCGAGAAACTCCAGGACAAAAAGGAGAAACTCGATCAGAACGAAGAAATCGACGAGATCGAGGAGGAAGCCGAGGAGGTTCGCGCCGAAGCCTCCAAGCATCACCAGAAGGTGACCGAACTGGCCGACGAGGCTCAGAAACACCACAACGAGATGATCGAGGCCTACCGCGAGGCCGACGAGATCCGTGACGACGCCGACGAGATGCACGAGAAGTTTGTCGATGCCCAGGAAGCGGCCGACCAGCACCACGAGGATTTCGTCCGCGTCCAGAAACGCCTGCGCGAACTCGACAAAAAAGAGGAAGAACAAGAGCGCGAGGAGCGCGAAGAAGAACAGGAAGCCGCACGCGAGGAAGCCGAAGAGATCTACCAGCAGTTCAAGGAAGGCGAAACCCTCGATACAGAGGATCTGATGAAACTGCAGAAGACGGGTCTGCTGTAATCGCCGATTGAGAGAGATTTTCGGTCACAGGGGACGCGGTGTTCAGATAAGCACCAGCCACTGAACCAGTTTCCGCCGGCCAATCAGGCCGAGTCCTGGCGGTCTGTGGAAACCGTTGGGGTTCTGCGATACCGAGCCCGGAGCCCGAGAACGCCGAGAATCCTCTCCGTCTCGGCCCCCTCACAATTCCGCACCTGAACCCGACCAACAGACACTCCGTACAGAGAGCTGCACCGAGATGAGACTGGAACACGGTCGCTGAGACGGCAATTCAGAGGGAGAAATTCAGTCTGCGGCAGCGGAAACGCGTTCGGTTTTCTTCGAGTCGATCTCGCTCGTGATTCCGTGTGCGAGAGCAAAAACAGCGTCTTTGTGGTCTGTTTTCGATTTGTGGATCGATGTCGGCTGCACGCCGAGATCTGCGTACTCGTCGTGTTCGACGGTGTTGCCCGTCTGCTCTTCGTAGTGGTCTTGTACCTGTGCGAGCAGGCCGTGAAGGTGAATGAGTTCCTGCTTTTTCATGGTCAGCCTAACCTATTCACTGGAGGGTTATAATGCTACTCTGAGGGCCGTTAACACACGTCCCCGAATAACCGCCTTCTAAGGGGCTCTACCACTCATGCGTTAGCTATTAAAATATATCACACGAATCCGGGCAGAGTACGTACGTGTTTGCTTTTCGGACAACGTATAACGAGAGTATCCAGACAAAACCACGCAATTGGGTAAACCACCGTAGAAAGCCATTGAGAGGCACAGAAGGGCCGAGGACACGGGATCACGTGAGCGGTTCTGCACAGCGGGCTATCGGGTTCGGCGAGGAAGTCGACTGGAGGGGAGGTGCTTTCGACGGGTCAGAGGAGCCGTTCATCAATTCTGATCTTGGCGGCGAAACGCCTAACACGGTTCTCCTGATACGGGTTCTCGATGCCGATACTCATCGATGTTCGGAAGCTCACAATCATCGGGAAGCTGATCCAACACGGGGGAAAACGTCGCAGATTCACTGTCGACGATGGCGAACATCGACGCGGATATCAAGATCAAGAGTCTGTCTTTCGTCGAACCGAGTGATATCCCCCACGAGATCGGGGAGGGGAGCTTTCACCACGCGAATATCCGACTGACCGAGCCACCGTACGGCGTTTTTCTGATGACGTTCGACGACCGGACCGGCGAGGAAATCGCCCATCATATGACCGGTCAGCCTGTCGAAGGCGGCAAGCTCAACCAGCTCCAAGAGAGCGCACTCCAAGAGATGTGTAACATTCTCACCTCGGGCTTTATCGACGGTATCGCCAACACCCTCGAAACGACGATCAACATGGAGACGCCGAGTCTCGAATACGACGACGCGGAGGTCATCGCCGAGGAGACGCTCTCGCATATTCACTCGGATTCGCTGTCGATTGTGCTCGATTCGGTCGTCGACCTGAAAGAGGAAAACCGAAAGTTCCAGCTTCGGATCTTTCTCGTGCCCGATCCGGGAGCGTTCGTCAATCTGATCGACAAGCTAGATATCGAGGAGATCCGTGATATCGACGATCTCACCGCACGACAGGGCGGCGACCGCGCCTTCTAAGCGGGAAACCGGACGGTTTGAGTATCTGGCAAGCCCATGGGGAGGTATGACTGCAATTGACGCGACATCGTACGTCATTCACTCTGTCTTCGCGGGCCTCTGGACCGGAAGTATTCTGTTCATGACGCTGGGCGTGTTGCCGCTGGCGCTGAGCGGCGACCTCGATGCCGGGCCGCTCGGCACGGTCACGGGCCGGTTCAAGACCCTCTCGCGGACGAGCGTCCTGGTGCTTTTTCTCACGGGCGGCCATATGGCCGGGACACAGTACACGACGGAAACACTGACGGGAAGTACGAGCGGCTACCTCGTCGTGAGCATGCTCTCGCTGTGGCTGCTGACCGCGGGCGTGATCGAAGTTGGAGCGAGCCGACTCGCCGACGGCAGCGGCCGCGACAAGGTCCGCGAGCCCGCGCGCAAGGCGCGGCGCTTTTTCCAGCTCGGCTCCGTGTTCGCAGTCCTGTTGCTGGTGGTTGCCGGCCTGTTGTCGGCGGCCGGTGCCGGATTGCTTCGATGACGATCAGAGGAGCGGATCCCGAAACGATCCGGCGGGCGCTCGATAATGACGATCCGCTGCCCGGAACGACCGGCTTCGCGGGGAAACTCGACGGACTGCTCGTTCGGGACGTACTCGGCCGGATCCCGCTGTTTTTCGACGGTGAGGAGTGGAGCCACAGGCCGACCGACCTCGCTGATCCGACGCGGCTTCCCGCGGGACACGTCCGAGAGGGCGGCGAGGGGTCCCGACGGTTCTCACTCCCCGATTTCGAGCCGGTCGAAGCGAGCGAGGGAATCGAAGCGGTTCGAGAGGCGGTGACCGCCGCTGTCGACAGTATCGACCCCGCGGATCACGCAGTCGCATTCTCCGGCGGTCTCGACTCCGCGCTTCTCGCGGCCCGTCTCGACGCGCCGCTGTACACCGTCGGCTTCCCCGGCAGTCACGACATCGAGGCGGCCAGAACCGCGGCCGCGTTGCTCGACCGCGAACTGACAGTCGTCACGCTCGATCGCGACCGCCTCGAACGAGCGTTGCCCGAGGTCGTGGAAGCGACCGGTCGGACGAACGCGATGGACGTCCAGATCGCACTACCGCTGTATATCCTCGCCGAGAAAATCCGAGCAGACGGCTACGGGGAAGTAATCCTCGGCCAGGGGGCGGACGAACTGTTCGGCGGTTACGCGAAGATCGCGCGCGCGCCCG
>JBLGCM010000141.1:0-5206 GCA_047617345.1 Natronomonas sp.
CGATCGCGACGCCGTCAGAGCAGTCGCGGAACAGATCGACAGTGAACCCGTCGCGTCCCGGCAGGTGTTCGTCACCAACCAGGGGACCGACGCCCATCTCCAGTCCGGGTCACTGGGCGAACTGCGGGACGGCCACGCCTACTGCGTTCCCGCGACAGTCGCGGGTGAACCAGAAACGCGGGAGGGCGGCCACGTCTTTCTCGATCTCGCCGACAATGAGGACCGTATCCAGGCGGCGGCCTTCGAGCCGACGAAACGGTTCCGGGACCGAGTGCGAGCCCTTCGTCCCGGCGACCGCATCACCGCCTGCGGCGAGGTTTCCGATAGCACGCTCAAACTGGAGAAGTTCGCGCTCTGTGACCGGGTCGAGACGGAACTCGCGACGCCGGACTGTCCCGACTGCGGGCGGTCGATGGAATCGGCGGGCGCGGACGCCGGTTATCGCTGTCGGGGCTGCTCGACGACCGCACCCGGCAAAGTCCAGCAGCAACTCGACCGCGACATCGAAACCGGCTGGTACGAGGTGCCGCCAGTCGCCCGCCGGCATATCGCCAAGCCGCTGGTCCGCGGCGGGTTCGACGCTCCGACCCATCCCGAGCGGTGAGTCGTCTCGGCTCTTCCCGAGATAGCGAACTGTCAGGATGTGCCGTGAAAGATGGGGCACGCGAGTCTTGCACGACGATCTGCTCGAAAGCGGGCAGAGAAAACCAGTCGAGACGTCGCATCGAGCGAACTGAACACGTGTCGCGGAGATCGCGGCCGTGGCCCCGAGGCACTCGGCCTGCTTCCACCCGTGGTCCAAGACTCCTGTCTCAGTGTCGTGTCGCTCGATACACGATGAAAACGGTTACAGTAGGCGAGTGGCTTCGCGAGTCCCTCAAAACGGAAAAAGGGGGAGAAACGATGGGGAGGCGTTGCGTCGCTCTAACGTCCTCGCCGACGAGTCCCGCGGCCGGCGTCGCTCTCATCACACGTGATACATTCTGGAGTGCAGAGTTGGCATATGCAGTTGTTTTGCGTCCGTCTGCTGCATCGAACCCCCATACCATCGCTGCTCGGCCCTCACTCCGAGAGGCAGGCCGCGACTACCCGCAGAAGCCGTTCGCCCCGCACTTCTTCGGCGAGCAGCGGAACGCGCCGGACGGCGTGGCCGCGAAACAGTTCCTGCGAAGCGGCGAGTGCCGACTGTTGGACCTCCCAGCGGCGCGCACAGAACTCGCAGTCGGTGTGATTCGGCGCGACCACCCAGTCGGGGTCGATGTCCGCCACTTCGGTCGGGTCTTGCATGACGCGGTTGACGACGATTGTTCCGACCGGGATGCCGAACCCCTCCAGCCGGTCGAGGAGTCGCTTGGACTCCCGTACGCTCAGATCCTCGGGCACCATCACGACGCGGAAATCGGTCCGGGCTGGGTCCCGGAGCAACTCGCGCAGGCGTTCGATCCGTTCGGAGAACTCCCGCAGGTTGTCGATCCCCGCTTCTGGATCCTCGTCGTCGCCGAATAGCCCGCCGAGCATGCCGCTCATCCGCTCGCGCATCGCGAGCATCTTCCCGACCATCGAATCCAGCATCTCCGGCAGCTCCAGCAATCTGAGGGTATGGCCTGTCGGTGCGGTATCGACGACGACGCGGTCGAACCGCGGATCGTCGAGATACTCCAGCAGGAGCCGGACCGCTGCCGCCTCGTCGGAACCGGGCATCGACCCGCCGAGGGGGTCGGGGCCGTCACCCATCATCCCCGCGAGCGGATTCGCGTCTCCGCCGAGGGGGCTCTCGTCGAGAGCGGCTTCGGGGTCGATCTCGGCGGCGTACAGCGGAATGTCTCCTCTGATCTGGGTCGGTTCGTCGGGGACGTCAGCTTCGAGGGTGTCCGACAGCGAGTGGGCCGGATCCGTCGAGACGACCAGCGTCGGCGTCTCGCCGCGGGCGCTCGCAAGCGCCGTCGCGGCGGCCATCGTCGTCTTCCCGACGCCGCCTTTCCCGCCGTAGAGGATGTATTCCGCGGCATCGATGCCGGTCGGGACAGCGGCTTCTTCGATTGTCGCGTCCTCGACCGGCTCGACATCGACGTTCATACGCCTCCGTAACCCCCGGTGGGTTGTGTACCCGTCGAAACCGTCGCTGGCTCACCGACCGCCAGTTTTAGGATTCGACTGCCCGAAATAGGAGTATGGACGACTCGGAGTCAGCCGAGGTGTCGCTCCCGCCCGGCGAGGGCGGAGACACCTTCCAGCTGACACGGGAGGAACTCCAGCGGACCCTCGAGTATCAGGTCCAGCGGCTCCGGGAAATCGACGCCAAGGCCATCGAGATCTTGAAAGCGAACCTGCTTCTGTTCGGACTGGTCGTCACGGGCGGCTCGATTTTCGTCCAGACCGCGATCACCATCGAGCCGTTCCTGAACGTCTTCATCGTCGTCGGTGTCGGACTGTTGTTGGCTTCGACCGCCCTCGCGGGGATTACCTACACCTCCTCGAACCTCCGTGGCGGTCTCGACGTCGCGGATATCGAACGGGCAATCGACGCCGAGCGCGATCACCGGCCCGAGGCGTTCAGAGAGCAACTGCTGCGCAGCTACGCTCAGTGGATCGAGTACAACGCCCGCATGACGGCGGTCAACGACATGTTCGCAACCGTAACGGTGCTGCTGGTCATCGTCGCGTTCGTCTACATCGGTGTGGGCCTCGTCGTCGGTATCGTCGCGCCCGGGCTGCTGGTCAACGCGACCGTCTTTCTCGTCCAGACCGTGGTACTCACGTGGCTGGCGCGGCTCATCTACCACATGGATCACCTCGCGCCGCCGCCGTCGGACACCGCGGAGACTTTCGATGGCGTGATGATCTCGAAGGGCGCGAGCCGCGAAGAGGGGCTGATTGCCCTCCGGGAGATGCTCCGCGGCCGCGAAGAGAAGTGAGCCACCCGGCCCCGCCGCAATACCTTTGCTGCCCGCGCCCAAGATACGGGCGTGACTCGGTTCGACGCTGTCGTCTTCGATCTGGACAACACGCTCTGTCGGAACACCCACGACACGGCGGCGCTGTACGAACGCGCCTTCGAGCGGGCCGGGATCGAGCCCTTCGGCCGGCCGGAAGAACTGTGGGCGGCACTCGACGGACCGCCCGATCCCGACGATACCGTCAGCTACTTTGGAGCGGGGTTCGCTCGGCTGGCCGCCCAGCACGGCCGCTCGGAGGTGGATCCGCTAACCCTCGCCGCTGCGCTCGCCGAGACCATCGACCACTCGCAGGTCGAATTTCTCCCGGGGGCCGAACGGATGCTCGACCGCGCGCGAACGCTCGGACGCGTCGGGGTGCTGACGAACGGACCGCGCAGCAGACAGGAACCGAAAGTCGAAGCGCTGGCGCTCGCCGATCGCGTCGACGAGGTGGTGTATGCTGGCGATCTCCCGCGGCGCAAGCCCCACATCGAGCCGTTCGAGACGATGCTGTCGGCGCTGGACGTTGACGCCGACAGGACGCTGTACGTCGGCGATTCGCTGGCCTACGACGTTGCGGGTGCACAGAACGCCGGGCTCGCGGTCGCGTGGCTCCGCGAGGACGATGTTGGCGCGGGCGAGTACCGCCCAGAGTACGTGATCGAGTCGCTGGCAGGACTGGACGACATTCTCGGACATGACTAACGAATCTGAACTTGGCGGAATCATCCGGACGGTTCGCCCGGCGGCGACCGTGACGGAGACGACGCCCCTGGATCGAGGCAACCGCAAGCGGACGACGGTCGTCCGCTTCGCCGACGCCGAGCCGGTTGTCGTCCAGCAGTCGGCCAATAGCGACGCGGTCCGGACCGAGGCGAGGCTGCTCAACGCTATCGCCGACCGGACATCGGTCCCCGTTGCACAGCCGCTGGCGACCGGCGGCGACGGCGGCTGGCTGGTAACCGATTTCGTGCCGGGCACTGATCTCCACGAGCAGTTCGTCAGCCTCACGCCCGCGGACCGCCAGCGGATCGTCGAGCGGTTCGGTCGCTCGCTCGCGCAGCTCCACGACGGCTTCGAGTTCGAGGCGTACGGCCCCATTTCGCTCACCGGAGACGGGCTTCAGACGGACCGGGCCGAAAGCGGCCGAATCGCCGGCGGCATCGACCTCGTCGCCAACGGCGGTGACCCACCAGCACTGGCGACCGACTGGCGGGAGTGGCTCGCCACCGTCGGCGAGGCGGCCGTAACGCGACTTCCCCCGGAGTTCGACGGGCTCAGACCGACGCTCCGGACGACCGTCGAGGAGGGGGCGGCTCCGTCGGCGACGCCGCGGCTCTACCCGTGGGATTTCCGGCCGGGCAACGCGCTCGTCGATGACGGTGATCTGGCAGCTATCCTCGACTGGGAGGCCCCGCTCGCTGCCGATCCCGCGCTGTCCTACGCGAAAGCCGAGTATCTGGTCGCCGACTGGTACGTCCCGCGCGAACAGGCTCGAGAGCTCCGCTCGGCGTTTCGCCGCGGCTACGAATCCGTCCGCGATCCGCCGGCCATTGAGCCTGCCCACCGAGTGGCCGCAATCGCCAGCACTGCTGTCGACTCTCGGGGGACCGTGACGAACCCTCGGTATCCGCCGGTCGACCGCGGGTCGGCGGTCGAGTTCCACCGGGAGTCGCTGCGTCGGGTGCTGGAGTCGTCCTAGGTCTCGTACTCGGTGATCCGTACGAGCTGTTTGCCGATGTTGTCGCCCTCGAACAGTCCGAGGAAGGCGTCGGGCGCGTTCTCGAGGCCTTCGGTGACGGTCTCGCGATACTGGATCGTGCCGTCGGCGACCCACTGGCCCAACTGCTTCGCGGACTGGTCGAATCGCTCGCTGAAGTCGCTGACGAGAAAGCCTTCGACCGTTGCGCGGGTCTGAATCAGATTCATGAGCTTGCGCGGCCCGGTCGGGAGTTCGGTGGCGTTGTACAGCGAAATCTGGCCGCAGACCGCGACGCGAGCGTCGACGTTGAGCTGGGTGAAGACGGCGTCGGTGATCGGACCACCGACGTTGTCGAAGTAGACGTCGACGCCGCCGGGGACGGCCTCGTCAAGAGCCACCTGGTAGTCGTCGACATCCTTGTAATTGATCGCGGCGTCGAAGTCGAGGTCGTCGGTGAGCCAGTCGACTTTCTCCTCGGAGCCCGCAAAGCCGACCACCTGACAGCCATTCAGCTTGGCGATCTGGCCGACGGTCGATCCGACTGCCCCGGCAGCACCGGACACCACAA